>JAOZSG010000398.1 GCA_029939785.1 Fidelibacterota bacterium
TTGCCTTTGGATTACAATTTATGGATCAACGTCCACCAGCCATGATGATATTTTCACAGGCATTTCAGGCTTTGATTTTGCCGGCAGTTGCAATCCCAATATTTATTCTTATTAACAATAGTAAAATTATGAAAGAACATTTGCCGGAGAAAAAATTAAATATTGGAATTATAATTGTTATTATTTTTTCATTTATTACTTCATATTTTGCTATTGCAGATTTATTTTAAAAAGAATGAAAAAGTAGATAAATATGGTAGTGTCATCCGCCAGATGGCGGATATGAAAAAATGAAAGAAAAAATTTGGACAGGATTAACATGATAAACAGGATAATAAAATATATTTATCCAGTAAATCCTGTTAATTCTGTCTGATGAAAAAAAAGGAAGAATTTATGAAAATAATTATATCAGAAAATAAAATTGAATTAGGAAAAAAAGCGGCAATAAATGGTGCTTCTTTAATAAAAGAGGCAATTGAAAAAAATGGAAGTGCAAACATTATTGTAGCAACCGGTGCATCGCAGTTTGAAATGCTTGAAGTATTGGTAAAAGAAAATATCGACTGGTCAAAAGTAACAGCTTTTCATCTCGACGAATATATAGGGATTGATGAAACACATCCTGCCTCATTTCGTAAATATCTCAAAGAGCGTTTTGTAGAAATAGTAAATCCCAAAGAATTCATTTATGTTAATGGAAGCGGCGATGCAGAAGCAGAGTGTATCCGATTAGATAAAATAATTTCAAAGTATCCAATTGATGTAGCCTTTGTCGGAATTGGTGAAAATGCTCACCTAGCTTTTAATGATCCACCCGCTGATTTTGAAACAGAAGCCGCATACCTTGTTGTTAATTTGGATAAAGCCTGCAGAGAACAACAAATGGGAGAGGGTTGGTTTCCAACACTGGAGGATGTTCCTAAGCAAGCAATCAGTATGGGTATCAAACAAATAATGAAATCAAAACACATTATTTGTAGCGTCCCGGATAAAAGAAAAGCTGAGGCAGTGAAGAGTGTAGTTGAAAGTGAAATTACACCGGATGTACCAGCATCTATTTTGAAAAATCATAGCAGTACTTTTTTCTATTTGGATAAAGAGTCATCTTCATTATTATAGTATGGAAAATTACTGGGAAGCAGGTTGTGTTAATAATATGAAAAATGAAAAAAAACTAGACATGATTGACAAATCCGTAAAAAGTAAAGATTTTAACGCAAAGAACGCAGAGGACGCAAAGTCCCGCAGAGATAATTTATTGTATTTTAAAACTATAGTCTCTATGATCTTTGTTTGTCAAAGGCCGGATTATTCGTGGTTAAACAAAGGAAATGAAAATGAAGACTATTAACACTTTATTACTAATCAGTTTAATGATATTTTCAACTAATCTATTTTCTCAGAACATTGAGATTGATTATAACAAAAACCAAAACACTATTACATTAAGTAATTCCATTTTTGAAAGAGTTTTGAAAATTGATTCTGAAAACAACGCTTTCTATACCTCAAGTTTCAAAGATAAACGGAAAGATTATGAATATTGGCGAAAAGGTAATGATGAGTTTACATTTCAATTAGATGGCAATAAAATTACCGGGAACAAAAAGGATAAACAATTTATTTTTGTTGACTATATAGTTGAGGATGGAAAAGAGAATAGTAAGATTCTAAAAGTTTATCTTAAAGGTTCATCAAATACTGATGCACATGAAACAGAATTGTTTATTTATTATCAGGTATATGAGGACTTGGCTTGTGTCAGAAAATGGATGGAAATAAAAAATACAAGTAAAGAAGAGAAAGTATTGAATAATCTGGCATGGGAAAAAATTAGACTTGATCCATGGGGAGGACCTTCTGCTCAAATATATGCAAGCTATGGTCGATATAAATTTAAAGCACCCTATGTTGGTGGAAAAGATGATCCGGCTATTTTAGTGAAAGGTCAAAAGGGAACTTATATTCTTGGCAACGAAGCCCCCGGAGTAATGAAGTACATTGGAATATATGATGATAGTAATGGTATTTCCATTGGGCTTAATCCGTCAGATCATGATTATCCATTCAGGAAACATTTAAAACCTAATGAAGTATTTACCACGCCACAAAGTTTTGTAATGTTTTCAATAGAAGAGAAACCTGAGGATTGTTTGGAAAATGATTTGGCAAAATATATTAGAAAATATATGGGAGTAAAATTATTTCAAAGAGAGAAAAGACCTCTTTTTTGCTACAATACATGGTCTCCATTCACAACAAATATCAATGAATCAATGGTGAAGGAAATCGCAAATTCACTTGTTGGAACAGGTGTAGAATACTTAGTGATGGATGATGGTTGGCAAGATAATTGGGGAGACTGGAATGCAGACAAAGAGAAATTTCCAAATGGTCTCAAACCTATATGTGACTATATAAGATCAAAGGGAATGAAGCCTGGTTTATGGATATCTTATGCAGCTGCAAAAGTAGAAAGTGATGCATTCAAAAAATATAAAGAATATGCAGTGAAAGATAAAAATGGAAATCCTGTTGATCTTCATGTTTCATCTAATAAACAATTTACAATGAATATACTTTCACCATGGTACGATTATATAAAAGAACGGATTTTTACAATTGTTGAGGATAATGGCATTGAGTATTTGAAAATAGATTTTGCAATGGTAAAATCTGCTTATGTTATGGATGTTGAGCGTTCGGGATCCTATGATAGTAGAGCACAATATAAAGGTAGAGAGGAATTCCTTTATCTTTCGTATATCAAACTTACGGGCTTTTTTGATGAGTTAAGTGCGAAGTTTCCTGAATTAGTAATTGATTGTACTTTTGAACTTTGGGGTGATTGGCATATTATCGATTATGC
>JAOZSG010000090.1:0-3888 GCA_029939785.1 Fidelibacterota bacterium
AGCCTCTTATTATCCGAGGGGCGAGACAAATAGGTAAGTCGTATATTATTAGATATTTTGGACAAAACTATTTTGATAATTATATCGAAATTGATCTTGAAAAAGAATTCAATATTTTAGATCTCTTCAAAGGAAAAAGGGTAACTGAAATAATCAAATTATTAGAGATCGAAAAAAATGTTTCGATTAAACCTGGCAGTACGCTTTTATTTTTTGATGAAATACAGAGTACACCTTCTTTAATTCCATTATTACGATATTTTTATGAAGAAATACCAGAGTTACATATAATTGCAGCAGGCTCATTATTGGAGTTTTTATTAGAAGAGCATGATTTTTCTATGCCTGTAGGACGTATTGAATATATGTATATGGGACCAATGTTATTTGATGAGTTTTTACGGGCATTAAAAAAAGACCGGTTATTAAATTATTTACAAAATTTTAAATTGGATGAAAATATTCCTTTACCAATACATAAGCAATTAATTGCATTGTATAGGGAATATCTATTTATAGGAGGAATGCCGGAAGTTATTGATGATTATAGAGAGAATAATAGTTTTAGAAATACGGAAATGATAAAACAATCTATACTACAAACATATCAGGAAGATTTCATAAAATACAGAAAAAAAATAAATTACATTTTAATGACAAAAATATTTAAAAAACTTTCAGTAACTGTTGGAAATAAAGTAAAATATTCAAATCTTGATAGTGGTGAGCGTAGCAATTCGATTTATAATGTTTTGCATCTTTTCGATTTAGCTAGAATTATTTATATGGTAAAACATACTTCTGCTAATGGTCTTCCTTTAGGAGCAGAAGTAAATGATAAAAAATTTAAAAATATTTTACTTGATGTTGGTTTAATGCTTTCCATGTTAAACCTAAATTATAATAATATAGAGTATTTAAAAGATGCTGAATTGATAAATTCCGGAAATATCAGTGAACAATTTGTAGGGCAACATTTGTTGTATTCATTAGAATATTTTTATAAACCGGAATTATATTATTGGACCAGAGAAAAAGTAAACTCTTCTGCGGAAATTGATTATGTCATCTCTGAAAAAGGAAAGATAATACCAATAGAGGTAAAAGCTGGAAAAACTGGATCATTAAAATCTTTACACAGATTTATAGAAGAAAAAAAAGTAAATATTGCTGTTCGTATTAATAATGATATTCCTTCGATAATGGATGTGAAAAATAGTCTGACAACCGGAGAAAAAATTCAGTTTAAATTAATTTCAATACCAACTTATCTTATTTGTGAATTACGTCGATTGGTTAGAGAAGAAATTAATCATATTAGTATGAGATGAAATCATTGAAATAATAAATTAACAATATTAAAACAAGGAGTTTAAAATGAGGAAAAGGATAAATCAAATTATCAGTTTAATGTTATTTGGTTTTATTGTATTTTGTATGTCATGTACACAGCAGAAAAATGGGATAGAAACAAAAAATAGCATAAAAGTGATTCCTCAACCAAAATCAGTTAAGTCGCTAAACAGTTCATTTGCAGTAACGTCCGAAACAAGGATCATTACCAATAGTAAGGATGATAAAATCCTATCAACAGCACAACTTTTGAGTGGTGCACTTTCACAGATATTAGAAAATGATATTAATGTTTCAAGTGATGATGAAAATCAGAAAAATATTATTGTATTATCAGAAAGTGGAGAAGATAAGTCATTGGGAAAAGAAGGCTATACTCTGATAGTCGATAAAAATAGAATAATGATAAAAGGACAACCTGCCGGTTTGTTTTACGGGATGCAAACACTGCTGCAACTTATTCCAGTTGAATCAGCGGGTAATGATAAAATTCTTATTCCTGCCTGTGAAATTAATGATCAGCCACGTTTTGTATGGCGTGGAATGCATCTGGATGTTTCGCGACATTTTTTTGGACCCAAGATGATCAAGAAATATATAGATATTATGGCTATGTATAAGCTGAATACTTTTCATTGGCATCTTACTGATGATCAGGGCTGGCGGATTGAAATAGAAAAATATCCATTATTAACAGAAATTGGTGCATGGCGTGAAGGTACAGGAAAAGAAAAATGGAATTATATCATGAAACCTGTATCAGAAGGAAAACCCAGATATGGTGGTTATTATACAAAAAAAGAGGTTCGTGAAATAATAGAATATGCTGCAAAAAGATTCATTACAGTTGTTCCAGAGATAGAACTTCCCGGGCATTCTTTCGCTGCATTATTATCATATCCTGACCTTTCTTGCTCAGGCATACCCTGGAAAAAACCGAATAATGTTCCCTTTGAGTTCAGTGATCCCTTTTGTGCCGGTAATGATAAAACCTTTGAGTTTTTTGATAATATACTTAGCGAAGTGATTGATTTGTTTCCTTCGGAATATATTCATATCGGTGGTGATGAGTGTAAAAAAACACCATGGGAACATTGTGAAAAATGTCAGAAACGTATGGCGACAGAAAATTTGGAAAATGTTGAAGAATTGCAGAGTTATTTTATAAAAAGGATCGAAAAAATTGTAATGTCAAAAGGTCGCAGAATCATTGGCTGGAATGAAATATTAGAAGGTGGTCTTGCTCCGGAAGCTACTGTAATGAGTTGGCAGGGAGAAAAAGGCGGAATAGAAGCGGCAAAACATGGTAATGCTGTTGTAATGACTCCGGGAAAATATCTCTATTTCAACCGTGATCAATTCATTCCGGAATTGACATCCAATCCAAAGGCTCTTTTTATTAAAGATGTTTATAATTATAATCCTGTTCCGGCGGAATTGAATGCTAAGGAACAAGAATTAATATGGGGAGCACAGGGATGTCTTTGGTCTGAGTTTTTATATTCTGAAGAAATATTAGAAGTTCAGTTATTACCAAGATTACAAGCAATGGCAGAGATGGTATGGACATCTATGGATAATAAGGATTGGAATAGTTTTCAGGTAAGATTAGAAAGTCATTTGCCAAGATTGGACATGATGGGTTATAATTATTATGTTCCTTCGCCAACAGGTATAAGAGATGAGATATTTGTAGGTGAGAAAACTCTTGTTGAATTTGATGATATAAATAATATTTTATATCGATCATCTAATTTTCGTTATACACTGGATGGAAGTGAACCAAACAAAGATTCAAAAATATATACGAAACCTTTTTATGTGAATGATCAGACAGTTGTTAAAGCCAAAACATTTATGCTGTCCGGTGGAACAAGTTTGACGACTTCCGGAAAATATACTCGGGTTGATTTACAAGATGCTGTGATTTCTGATGACCTGAAACCAGGATTAGGTTTACAAACTTTTACGGGAAATATTTCTACTTTGGACGACTTTTCAAAAATGAAATCAACCGGTCATGTAATAGTTGATGAAATAAAAATTCCGAAAAATATGCCGGAAGATCATTTTGGTCTTATCTTCACCGGATATATTGATATTCCGACTGATGGAGTATATACTTTCTATATTACTTCTGATGACGGAACTCGTTTTTATGTGGATGGTGATCTTTTAATAAATAATGATGGAATTCATGGAATGGTTATCAAAAATGGTCAGGCAGCACTTGCGAAAGGTAAGCATGAAATAAAACTTATGTACTTTGAAAATAATTATGGAGAAGGCTTGAAAGTTGAGTTTGAAGGACCAGGATTAAACCAACAGAAAATACCAGGAACTGTTTTGTTTAGAAAATAATTAAGGAGATTAGATTTTGAATATTATCAATAATAAAAATCTGGTTTTAAGTGTATTAATACTATCATTTATAATGACAAATACGTATGCTCAATCAAAAAGTGCAGGTGAATGGTTAGAAGAAATTCGTACTACCTCCATTTTGGAAAAAACTAATCCGGAGATAGAAAAATT
>JAOZSG010000090.1:3988-10850 GCA_029939785.1 Fidelibacterota bacterium
AATTCCAGTGCCAATATTTTAAAAATGACTTATATGAAATATCCCAATGTAACTGTTCCCGGTTTGTTGGATAATGTGGCATCATCAATTCGTAATACTTTTGCATCATCCGGAGGAGGTGGAGACTTTGTAATTTTTGATATCGATGGTAAAGTTGCTTATCAGAATCCTTCCGGAAAACTATATGGCGAAGATTGTCATGATGAACAATATTGGCTAAATGATCTTGAGTATGAGATTAGAAAATTATTACAGAATGAAAGTAAATTCGATTCTAATCGTGGTTGGTATTATAAAAATGAAATTAGAGCAGAAATAATGCAAAAAACGAATGCAGGTATTCGCCATAATAATAAAACAATTAATTGGCTCGAATATAAAAACTGGCCTTCAGGCAGATCGGTTCTACCTATCTGGTTTACAGGGAAAATTATAAAAATTGATAATGAGAAAAAGCAATTAACAGTAAAAGTTGAAGTTGAACCAAAAAAAATGTATGGCTATAATTATAATAAAAAATCAAAGAAAAAAGTTAAATTAGAACCTTTGGCTGAAAAAAATATGAAAGTTCTGGAGAAATGGATTAATGGAAATGAATCAGATAAAACGTTGGTTTTTGATATTGATGATTCGGTAGAGATGTTTTTAAATGCTTTTCCGGCAAAAATGCAACAATATCGTGTTGGCGATTATGTTGCCGGCCGTTACGGTTTTATGCCGGATTCTTTTAAGGATCCGAATAGTTCTGATTCAAAAAATGTTACTCCACCAAAAATAGTTATTACTCCGGAAGGATTTACCCGCGTTCGACCTGAACATATCCGTGTTAGCCGATCTGTAAAATATGAAGCTTCGGATTACATTAGACAAATAAACTGGAATGCACGGGATAAAGGAATGTAATGAACAATGAAAAATGAACAATGAACAATGAACAATGAACAAATTCCTGAATCTACTCATTCCTAAAGTCCTCAGGTTGTGTGAGAATGTCGTTTTTCCACAACTCTGTCACACTGAGCTCGTCGAAGTGAGACTACGAAGTGACAACTTTATCATATTGTCACACAGCCTGTCCTCTTTGGGAATGTTCTTTATTCTTCGACTGGGATAACTCTTCAAATGAGTTTATGTCCTTCTCAATATCTTTTTGATTTACGATTGATGATTAACGATTTAGGATTTTTGATGAAATGAGTTATCTCATCCCAAAACATCTTAAATCAAAAATCAACAATCCTTGTTCGTAGATCAGTTATCAATTAACAATTATCAATAAACAAATATATTCTAAATCTTTTCAGAACTCTGGGAGTTTAGTCCGAAGGACTTGAATTTGAATAGCCATGGATGAAATCCATGGGAAAAAGAAAATAATAGATCTAACTACAAAGTAGTTATACAATAAAGCCGAGATTGGAAAGATTTGAAGTCACGGATTCACGCCTGAAATCTATTCATAAATCAATAAATAATTAACAATTCACAAACATATTCTAAATATCATTTTTCAGTGTTACCGGATTCGATATATTAATAAATAAATTATCGGGAATATTCTTTTAAAATGATAATATATTTTATATATTATAATAGTACGTAATAGTATCAGATATGATAATTTAAAAACTTGATAACATTCTAACAAAAGGAGTCAAAAACATGAATAAAATGATTTTAACTTTCAGGCCGATTACTATCTTAAAGTCAATTCTTTTAGTTCTTCTATTTTCACAAATTACCTTTGCGGGAAATACAAATGTACCTAATACAAATGGTATAATTGATATTTCAACCGGCTGGAAATTCCATACCGGTGATAATTTACAATGGGCGGAATCTGATTTTGATGATAATGACTGGGAAAATATCCTAAGTGACCGTTATTGGGAAGATCAGAATTATAAAAATTACAATGGTTATGCATGGTACAGAATAACAACATTTATACCTTCTTCATTAATTGATAATGCTTTTTATAAAGATAGTATTCAGTTTGTAATTGGGAAAGTAGATGATACTGAACAAACTTTTTTGAATGGTAAATTAATAGGTCAGAATGGGGAGGTAATTCCTGCTGATTCAAAATTTTTGGATAATTTTACCGGAGATAAAACAGCTTACAAAATATTCAGAAAATATGTGTTGCCAGTAACAGACAGTCGGATATTGTGGGATCAGGAAAACACAATTACCATTCGTGTTCATGATCACATGGGAAATGGTGGTTTGAATAATTCGAAACCTTCTATTAGTATGGTTGATCTGAAAGATTTTTTTAAAATTCTTACAAATAATTATAGTTTTAGGTTTTTAGGGAAAGATAAAATACAAAAAACAATAGAATTAAAAAATGAATCAAAAAACGATAAATATAAAGGGAAATTTTATATTAAAGTTATTGATATCGAAAATAATAAGATTGTATTTGAATCTAAAAAAAATATTTCAATAGGCGTAGGTCAAACAAAAATAACAGACTATACATTTACTGGTGCTTTTTCAAAATCCTATAAAGCATATTATAAGTTTACTGAACGTAAAACCAAAGTATCAGCGAATTTAGAGCAAACTATTCCCTACCTTCTCACACCCAGGGCATCTGAAAAACCACAAATAAATGGTGCCAAAATATTTGGTGTCCGACCTGATGCACCTTTTCTATATACCATTCCGGTTACCGGGGAAAGACCAATTGATTATAAAGTGGAAAACCTGCCAACAGGTTTAAAGTTAGATGAAGTTACAGGTAGAATTACAGGATCTATAAAAAAAATTGGAGAGTATAATCTTATTATTAAAGTTGAAAATAAAAAAGGCAAAGATAAAAGAGATTTTAAAATAGTAGTGGGAGATAATATTTCACTTACACCACCTTTGGGTTGGAATAGTTGGAATTGCTGGGGATTAAATGTTACTGGAGAAAATATTCGCGAAGCTGCTGATTTTATGGAATCTTCCGGATTAATTAATCATGGCTGGACATATATAAATATTGATGATGGCTGGGAAGCCGGCAGAGATACAGAAGGTCGGATTGAAAGCAATGATAAGTTCCCGGACATGAAAGCTTTGTCTGATTATGTACATGGAAAAGGATTAAAAATCGGGATTTATTCTTCTCCTGGAACTGAAACTTGTGGTGGTTATATTGGAAGTTATCAGCATGAAATTCAGGATGCACAAACTTTTAGTGATTGGGATATTGATTATTTAAAGCATGACTGGTGTTCCTATGGGAGAATAGCCAAAGATAAAAGTGTTTTCGAATTGCAAAAACCATATTTGGTTATGCGTGATGCTCTTGACAAAGTGAATCGCGATATTATTTACAGTCTTTGTCAATATGGTATGGGAGATGTTTGGGAGTGGGGTGCAGATGTAGGTGGTGATCTTTGGAGGACAACCTATGACATAACAGATACGTGGCTAAGTATGAGTACTATTGGTTTTGCACAGGATATTAATTCTGATTATTCTGCACCGGGTCATTGGAATGATCCTGATATGTTGGTTGTTGGTCAGGTTGGCTGGAATGATGAATTACGTCAAACAAAACTTACTGTGGATGAGCAATACACACATATCAGTTTATGGGCTTTGCTATCAGCACCATTACTGCTGGGTTGTGATTTGACTCAAATTGATGATTTTACTCTTAATCTCCTTACTAATGATGAAATTCTTGATGTGAATCAGGATATGCTTGGTAAACAGGCTAAGCCTATTTTGAAAACCAAAAACATCCAAATATGGGTAAAAGACCTGGAAGATGGGACTAAAGCAGTTGGACTATTCAATCTTGGCGATCAATCTCAAAAAATTGCAGTTGAATGGACAGACTTAAATATGGCAAATAAATTAAATGTAAGAGATTTATGGCGACAAAAAGATATGGGAGTTTTTAGCAATGGATTTGAACAAGTAATTCCATCACATGGCGTAATGCTGATAAAGGTTAGTGAATAATAAATTGAAAAAAAATAAAATTCGTTGGGGAATTCTGAGCACTGCAAGTATTGCCCGCAATTCAGTCATTCCCGCAATTCAAACTTCAAAAAATGGTGAAGTTGTAGCTATTGCGAGTCGAACTTTTAAAAAAGCACAGACTTTTGCAAATGAATTAAAAATACCTAAATATTATGGAAGCTATGAAGAACTTTTACAGGATTCAGATATTGATGCTATTTATAATCCATTACCTGTAAGTATGCATGCCGGCTGGAGTATCAAATGTGCAGAAGCCGGGATTCCGGTATTGTGTGAAAAGCCAATGGCTGCAAAAGTTTCGGATGTACTGCAAATGATTAATACTTTTGCACAAAAAGATTTACTCTTGGCTGAAGCCCATATGTATCGATATCATCCTATGACAAAAAAAGTTATTCAAATGATTCGTGGTGGTGAAATTGGTAAATTATGTACTATGCATTCTTTATTTAATGCTTTTATTAGTGATCCTAATGATATCCGTCGTCAGAAAAATACTGGTGGAGGTGCACTTTTGGATTTAGGTTGCTATAATGTGAGTATAATGCGGCATATGGCAGGTGATGAACCGGTGAGTGTCAAAGCGTTGGCACAATTAAATGATGATGGAGTGGATATTTCAATGGGCGGTGTTTTGCAATTTCCATCCGGTGTAATAGGTCATTTTGGTTGCAGTATGGAATCTCCATTTGAATGCAGTTATGGTGCTGCTGGTACTGAAGGAAAAATTCTAATTGATTATGGCGGTATGGTTGCCTGGCCGAATGAGGAGTTTAAAATCAAGCATTGGCGTGGAGATGATTATAACGAAATCATTATTTCTGCTGCCAACCATTATCAATTAATGGTGGAAGATTTTGCCAATGAACTTTTAACAGGTCAACCAATGGAATTTTCTTTAGATGATACAGTAAAAAATATTAGAGTAATTGAAAATCTTATGGAGTTTTGGATTTAATAAATGGAGAGAAACAGATGAAAAGACGTGATTTTATCAGAACAATTGGACTAACGTCAGTAGCAATAACCTCAATGCAATGTGGTTTTCTGAATAAAAATATCCGGCAGCCAAATATTGTATATATTCTTGCTGATGATCTTGGCTGGTCAGAACTCGGCTGTTATGGAAACTCATTCAATGAAACACCGAATCTGGATAAACTTGCGAAACAGGGTATGCGTTTTACTAATGCATATGCCGCCGCACCTGTTTGTTCTCCATATCGGGCATCACTTATGTCCGGGCAGTATCCTGCACGAATTGGTGTAACAGATTACCTGAGGTCAGATACTGACTGGCATCTGCCTGAGACAATGATAACTCTCCCTGAACTTTTTCAAAAAAGTGGTTATAAAACCGGTATGACAGGAAAGTGGCATTTAAGTGGTTATGATAATGATGGTGTAAAGTCAGGTCCCGGAATGCATGGTTTTGATGAAGTTATGATTTCTGAGCAGACTGGAATTGCAAGCGGATCATATTTTCATCCTTATGATAAAGTTGATAAAGAGATTGAACCAGTGTTAGGTAAAAATGAGTATTTAACGGAACGATTAAATTATGAAGCTATTCAATTCATTGATCGTAATAAAAACAAACCATTTTTTCTTTATAAAAGTCATTATTCTGTGCATACACGTTTGGATGGAATACCTGAAATAGTAAAATATTTTGAATCAAAACCAGGTGCAGGAAAAAAGAAAAATAATCCACATCTGGCGGCAATGCTCAAGATTATTGATGACGGTGTGGGCATGATTATGCAAAAACTCGAAACATTAGGTATTGCCGATAATACTATTTTTATTTTTACAAGTGATAATGGTGGTGAGAGTCAGGTTACAAGTAATGCTCCATTGCGTGCCGGAAAATCATGTACTTATGAAGGTGGCATCAGAGAGCCTTTAATCGTAAGGTGGCCAGGTGTGATTAATGATGGAAGTGTATGTGATATTCCAACAATGAATATTGATTTCTATCCCAGTTTTGCAGAAATAATAGGTTCATCTGAAAAACCATCACACCATATCGATGGTATATCAATAGTACCACTCTTGAAGGGTGGTCAATTGATGGAACGACCGTTTTATTGGCATTATCCACTGAATAAGCCACATTTTCTTGGAGGAGTATCATCAGGAGCAGTGCGTCTTGGGAATTGGAAATTGATAGAATATTTTGAAAATCAGTCTATGGAACTTTATAATCTTGCAGATGATATTGGAGAGAGTACTAATCTGGCAGATAAGTATCCGGAAAAAGTTATCAAGTTACACAAACTTCTGAGTGAATGGCGTGAAGATGTTTCGGCCATAATTCCGGATGGACAGGCTTATGCAAAACCGTGATTGAAAAATTTGAAAATGATAAATATGAAACCATAAAGGATGCAGAGATGATTGTCGTTTTGGAATTTTTTTGCAGAATAATTATGAGGCAGAATGATAAGAATAATGTTGGTATTGATGAAATCGTATAACGTATTTTTTAACGCTATGCTTCACAATGTTTCGCATAACACAGCAATGACCGCAAAGGATGTAGAGATGATTGTCGTTTTTGAATTTTTTTTGCAGAATAATTATGAGGCAGAATGATAAGAATAATGTTGGTATTGATGAAATCGTATAACGTATTTTTTAACGCTATGCTTCACAATGTTTCGCATAACACAGCAATGACCATAAAGGATGTAGAGATGATTGTCGTTTTGGAATTTTTTTTGCAGAATAATTATGAGGCAGGATAATAAGAATAATGAAGGAATCATTCTGCCAAATTTTCTTTTGATTGAGTTTAAAATAAATAGGGAGAAGTAAAAGATGAGACTAATAAACCTTTTGTTCCCCAAAAGAACATCCGGATTGCTTA
>JAOZSG010000091.1:0-707 GCA_029939785.1 Fidelibacterota bacterium
CCAAAAGCAGCACCTCGTTGGAGCTGTACTCGGAAGACATACTTCAAGACATCCCTTATTTTGGTTTGATCCTGAAAAAGGTTATATACTTCTTGAAAATCTGAATAGTTTAAATATTCAAAAAGTTGATTATATAATATCAAATCATGCGGAACAAGATCATTCGGGTGCTATCCCGAATCTTTTGCAAAAATATCCTGAGGCAAAATTAGTTACAAATACTAAATGTAAAACGATGTTAAAGGATCTGTTGCAAATCCAGGATCATAGATTCATGGTAATAGAAGACAAAGACACTTTATCTTTAGGTGATAAAACGTTAGAGTTTATTTTGACTCCATGGGTACATTGGCCGGAGACTATGGTAACTTATCTTCAGGAAGATAATATTCTTTTTTCATGTGATTTTTTTGGTTCTCATTATACTTCATCATCTATATATATCGATGATGAATGTAAAGTATATGAATCTGCAAAAAGATATTATGCTGAAATAATGATGCCATTCAGACGTCAAATAAAGAAAAATTTAGATGTAGTAAAAACTCTAAAAATTGACATAATTGCACCTAGTCATGGTCCAATTTATGATAACCCTGCCTTTATTGTTGACGCTTATACTGAATGGACTTCTGATAATGTGAAAAATGAAATTATATTGCCCTATGTATCCATGCATGGTAGTACGAAAAAAATGGTAGAACATT
>JAOZSG010000091.1:717-10850 GCA_029939785.1 Fidelibacterota bacterium
TAGTAGATGCTTTAACAGAGCGAGGTATAAAAGTCAAACCTTTTAATTTAACAACTACTGATATTGGGGTATTGGCGATTGCACTTGTTGATGCTGCAAGTATTATTGTGGCAACTCCAACTGTACTGAGTGGTGCTCATCCTGTTGCTGTCCAATCAGTATTTCTAACAAATGCATTAAAACCTAAGTTAAAATTTGCATCTATGATTGGTTCTTATGGCTGGGGAGGCAAGACAGTTGATCAGATAACAGGTCTTTTGAAAAATCTGAAGATTGAGTTTATTCCTGAAGTAAATATTAAAGGACATCCATCAGATAAGGATTTGAATTCTTTGGATGAATTAGCAGATATTTTTTATGAAAAACATAAACAATTAGGCTTAATTGGAGGTTAACATGAGTTTATTAAATGCAAGTGAATTATATCAATTTGCTTTACAAATTGAAGAAAATGGAGAAAAATTTTACCGCCAGATGGCATCAAAATTTGATGATTCTGAAGTAGTTAAAATTTTTAATTATCTTGCTGCTGAGGAGGTTAATCACAAAGTTATATTTACTAAACTATTATCAGAATTTGAAGATTACAAACCTGCAGAAAGTTACCCAGGAGAATATTTTGAATATTTAAAAGCCTATTCTGACAACCTGGTTTTTTCTTTTGAAAATTTTGATGATGAAGTCGCAAATATTAAGGATGTAAAAGGAGCTATTCGGTTTGCTCTTGAAAAAGAAGTAGATACTATTGGTTATTTTCAGGAAGTTAAGAATATGGTTCCAGATAGTGAAAAAGACAAAATAGAAGATATTATCAATGAGGAAAGAAGACATGTAGTAAAATTATTTGAATTAAAGAAAAAATATTAACTTTAAAAGGAGAAGAAAAATGGAAGAAACAAAAATTAATATGCCATTGTTGGGAGATGACTTTCCCGACTTGAAAGTTCAGACTACTCAGGGACCAATGAATATTCCCGGAGATTTCAAGGGAAAATGGTTTGTATTGTTTAGTCATCCTGCTGATTTTACACCAGTATGTACAACAGAATTTGTTGCCTTTCAAACCAGATATGATGAATTCAAAAAATTGAATTGTGATCTGATTGGAATGTCAATCGATCAGGTTTTTTCCCATATCAAATGGATTGACTGGATAAAGGACAATTTGGATGTTGATATAAAATTTCCAATAATTGCCGGAAATGATTCTGTTGCAATGAAGTTAGGAATGCTGCATCCGGGAAAAGGAACAAATACTGTGCGTGCTGTATTTATAGTTGACCCAAAAGGCAAAACCCGTGTAGTTATATATTATCCACAAGAAATCGGAAGAAATTTTGATGAAATATTACGAGCAGTCAAAGCACTTCAAACAGTTGATAAAAATGGTGTTGCTACTCCGGCTGATTGGCCAAATAATGAACTCATTGGTGATAATGTTATAATACCACCGGCTTCAAATGTAAAAACAGCCAAAGAAAGAAAAGAAAAGTCAAAAGATTATGAATGTTATGATTGGTGGTTTTGTCATAAAAACTTAAAATAAAGGTATTATTATGGAAAAAAGAAATGAAGTTTATAGATGTGAAGCATGTGGAAATATTGTTGAAATATTACATCCTGCCGGAAGTTTAGTGTGTTGCAATCGTCCTATGATTTTACTCGATCCTCAAACTAAAGATTCTTCTACAGAAAAACATGTTCCTTATATTATTAAAGAAAATGAAAAAATAACTGTAAAAGTAGGCGAGAATGCAGCTCATCCAATGGAAGAAAAACATTATATCCAATGGATTGAAATATTAGCAGATGATAAAATTTATCGTCAATATTTAAATCCTGGAGATAAACCCGAAGCTGTATTTTACATAAAAGCAAACAATATAACTGCAAGAGAATATTGTAATATTCATGGTCATTGGAAAAGTTAAACAAACAAAAGAATAGGAAAGTATTAATGATTAGTAAAAAAATGGAAGATGCATTTAACAAACAAATAAATGAAGAATTATATTCAGCATATTTATATCAGTCTTTATCAGCATTTGCCACTAGAATTGGTTTGGAAGGATTTGCAAATTGGTTTCAAATTCAGGTACAGGAAGAGATTAGCCATTCACAGAAATTTTATAGTTTCATTAGTGAGCGTGGTGGAAAAATTAAATTTTTACAGATAAACGAACCACCGGCAGAATTTGGATCACCGCTAGAATTGTTTGAGTTAACATTAGAACACGAACAGCATATTACTAAATGTATCAATAATCTGATGAATTTGGCAGTAGATGAGAAAGATCATGCCAGTCAGATTTTTTTACAATGGTATATTACTGAACAGGTAGAAGAAGAAAATAATGTAAAAACTATACTGGATAAATTAAAATTGGTTGGTAAAGAAGGACATGGGTTATTTATGATTGATAAGGATTTGTCAACCAGAGTTTTTACTCCACCGGCATAAAGTTGAATTAGTTTCATTTACGAAACAGAGTGAAGTTAGAACATAAAAAGAGGAGAAATTATTATGACTAAAGATTTTTTGTTAATTGTTGTAAATAAAAGAAAAAAAGAGGCAATTACAGTTCAAAAGGTTTTAACTGAATGGGGCTGTTTCATTAAAACCAGATTAGGTTTGCATGAAGAATGTTTAGATAATTGTTCAGAAGTTGGAACAATCATTTTGGAAGTTGTTGGTGACAAAGAAAAACATTTAGAGCTAGAGAGAAAATTAAATTTATTATCTGGTGTCACAGCAAGATTAGTTATTTTGAATGTAGAAGACTAAATATATTAAATAAATATAATGACTAATTGTGAAAAAGGTTTTTTTGTTAATCTCCATGCTCCTTATGATCTTGTCTATATAAAACTTCCTGATTCTGAATATACCTTTGATAAAAGTGGACGGTTAATGTGGATTATCAAAGATGATGCTAAAATTGAAAGAAATCTGAATAATAAATTTGTTTTAAAAAGTGATATAGGTTTTGATTATCTGTATAAAAAAAATCGCGTTTTAAGTTACAATGAATCCTGGGAATTATACAAAAACATATTGCATGAGATCCAATTCATTCTCAATACAATGAAATCTGAACCACATTGCAGTAAAAACTGTGATGTCTATAAACATGAAAAAGATATTATTCCTTTTCTTGAAAAAATTATTAGTTATGATTTTGAGGCATTACTCCGTGATGAGCAAAATTTTAATTCAATTTATTCTCCAATTGAGATATTCCCGTCAGATATTCCCCATCCAATAATTGTACAACTAACACAAGGATGTTCATATAATAAATGTACCTTTTGTTATTTTTATAAAAACAGATGTTTTAAAATTAAAAATCTGGAGGAGTTACAACGTCATATTTTTGAAATAAAGGAATTTTTAGGAGATTCAATTTTTAATAAACGGTCAATTTTTCTTGGTGATGCAAATGCATTAACGATAGAGTATTCTTTATTAATTAGCATGTTAGATATTGTAAGGAAAGAGTTTCCAATAGTACAAAATTATTACAATGAAAATAGATTTATATTACAAAAAAACAAGTCCAATAAAACAAGATTTGATGGTATATATTCTTTTATTGATGCAATGGATGATAGAAAATTAACATTGAATCAATTTAAAGAACTAAAAAAAAGAAATCTTGAAAAGATATATATTGGCCTTGAATCCGGATCAAATAGAGTACTCTCATTCATTAAAAAATGTAATACTGTGGAACAATTAATTAATATTACTCAAACAATTAAGCAGGCTGATATTAAAGTAGGAATTATGATAATTGCTGGTATTGGTGGTGATAAATATTATAATGAACATGTAAATGAAACAATTAAAGTAATTGAAAAATTGAATCTTAATACAGAAGATACCATAAATTTTTCTCATCTTGTATTATCTGACAAAGCATCTTATAAACAAGATATAATTAAAAATGGTATTAAAAAATTGACCTATGATCAGGAACAACATCAGATTGATGAAATAGTCACCGGACTTAAAATCAGCACAACATATTTTCCGAATATACGTGGATATGAAGTTGAGAATGTAAGATTTTAATAATAAGTAGTAGTAATGCAACAGATACTAAAAATAATTTTAATATTTATGATATTAATAACTTTATGTAGTAGTGAGGAAAAAATGAATTACAATAAATTAACAACTGAAGAAGAATCAATAATAATCCATAAAGGCACAGAGCAACCTTTTTCCGGAATATATGTAAATCATAAAGATAAAGGTGTCTATTCATGCAAAAAATGTGATGCTCCATTATATCTGTCTGATGATAAATTTGATTCCCGTTGTGGCTGGCCGAGTTTTGATGATGAAATTGAAGGTGCAATAAAAAGGCAGATTGATAAAGATGGAAAGCGAACTGAAATTCTTTGTGCCAATTGTGATGCACATTTGGGGCATGTATTTACTGGTGAACAATTTACTGACAAAAACATTCGTCACTGTGTAAACTCTATTTCATTGAATTTTATTCCTGTTTCTGAAAAAACAGTCTATTTTGCTGCCGGATGTTTTTGGGGAGTTGAACATTATTTTAAGCAGGCAACAGGAGTGATTTCTACTGATGTTGGCTATATGGGTGGGACTAAAAAAGATCCAACTTATCATGAAATTTGCTCTAATAAAACCGGACATGCTGAAGTTGTTAAGGTAGTATTTGATCAAAAAAAAACAAGTTTTGAAGAATTGGTAAAACTATTTTTTGAAATCCATGATTTTACTCAAATTAACAGACAGGGACCTGATGTTGGTGAACAATATCGATCTGAAATTTTTTATAGTGATGAGGAACAGAGAAAAATTGCCCATCAGGTTATACAATTACTAAAAAATAAAGACTATAAAGTTGCAACAGAAATTACAAAAGCAGAAAAATTCTGGATTGGTGAAGACTATCATCAAGATTATTATCAGAAAAATGGAAAGCAACCTTATTGTCATTTTAGACAAAAGGTTTTTTGAACAACCTTTGAACCTTATAGAAAGATTAAATGGAAGATAGGCGGAATAATTAATGACTATTACATTATTGTTTGAATTACCTGTAATGCGTCCGCTTCTTTTTGCACTAGCATTTGAAATGTTACAATTTGAACCTCAAATTTCTATTGAATTTAATAAAAATATTAACAAAAAATATTCTCTGGTTGTTGCACCGGGTATGGGAATTAGTTTACATTATGGACCAGATTATAAATCTGATTTGGATAATAGAGGAAAATCTTTTTTTGCGACAGGTCCATTAGTCAGTGGATTAATAGGTATTTCTTCCAAAGGGAAATATGATAATAATAGAATAATAGGAATAAGAGTATTTTATACTTCTCTTTTTTCTGATAAGACTTCTTTATCTCCAGGTACTGTTTTTGGAGCAACTTTAGAAAGTTATTTTCAATTTAAATGGATATAAATTTGATAGTTTCATAAAAAGTCAAAACTAATGAGGATAAATTGACACACAAGCATCATCACAATCATGAATTTGAATCATCCACAAGCACTCGGATGTTTATTACTATGACAATGAATTTTGTCATTACTATTGCTGAAATTATTGGCGGAATTGTATCAGGCAGTTTGTCATTAATCTCTGATGCATTGCATAATTTTACAGATGGAATTGCAATAATTATCAGTTATATCGCATTAAAATTGAGTCAGGTTAGGAATTCACCACAACATACGTTCGGATTAAAAAGAGCCGAAATATTTGCAGCAGTGATTAATTCCACTGTACTTTTACTTATCTCAATATTTTTATTTTATGAAGCTGTTCATAGATTTATTGTTCCCGAGCCAATCAAAGGTAAACTAATGATTATTGTTGCCTCAATCGGATTGATCGCAAATGTTACAGGTACACTTCTATTAAAAAGAGATGCTCATAAAAGCATAAATATAAGATCTGCATATCTGCATTTATTGATTGATTCATTATCTTCTGTAACTGTAATAATTGGTGGAATTTTAATTACGCTTTTTAATATTGTTTGGATAGATCCGATTTTGACAATTTTAATTGGACTATATGTGCTGAAGGAAAGTCTTTCTATATTACGTGAGTCTTCACATATTTTATTGGAGGGGACACCACCTAAAATTGATTTGGGGAAACTTAAGCAAAAAGTGGAAAATATTTCGGGAATTATAGATATCCATCATATTCATATCTGGAAAATCGGTGAAAAAGACATTCACTTTGAAGCACATCTAAATGTGGAAGATATGATGATTAGTAATACCACAACAATTATCCATTCAATAGAACATATTTTATTGGAAGAATTTAAAATTACTCATGTCACATTACAGTTTGAATGTGATGTTTGTGATAATAAAAGTCTTATCCATAATAATGAATGACTTTGTTTATTTATCAGCGAATTACGCTAATCGATACGAATTACAAATTATAACTATGTTTTTATATGGTTATAATTAAAAAATAAAAAGGAGTTAAAATGACTATAAAAGAAGGACTAAAAGCACCTGAATTTTGTCTTAACGACAAAGATGGAACTGAAACATATTTGAAAAATTATATAGGAAAATGGGTTGTTCTATATTTTTATCCGAAGGATAACACATCAGGGTGTACAAAAGAGGCAGTTGAGTTTAGCGAAAATATGGATCTATTTAAAAAATACAATGCAGAAATAATAGGTATATCACCTGACTCTGAAAAAAGTCATATCAGGTTTGCAGAAAAACATGATTTAAAAATTGTACTTCTCAGCGATCCTGAAAAAGAGGTCTTGCAATCCTATGATGTATGGCAATTGAAAAAAATGTATGGCAGAGAATATTATGGAGTTATCAGGTCAACATTTTTAATTAATCCTGAAGGAAATATTAAAAAAGTCTGGAATAAAGTCAAAGTAAAAGGACATGTTGATGATGTTATTTGTACTCTAAAAGACAATATTTTATGATGTAGTATGTTTATAAAAATTGAAAGTATATTATGGAAACCTATAATGTTTTATTTGCTTTTGGATTGACAATCTTTGCCGGACTTTCTACGGGAATAGGAAGTGCTTTGGCTTTTTTTGCCAAAAGAACCAATCCTAAATTTTTATCATCCAGTCTCGGTTTTTCTGCCGGAGTTATGATTTATGTATCTTTTGTAGAAATTTTTCCTGAAGCAAGACACTCAATGATTGAAGGAGCGGGTTATATTAAAGGGAACTGGCTTACTGTAATTGCGTTTTTTTTCGGTATTGCTATAATTGGAATAATTGATAAACTTGTTCCATCCTATGAGAATCCTCATGAAATTCGTAATATAGAAGATTTGAAAAAAGGTAATGATAAATTAGATAATCATAGTAATAAAAAATTAATGAGAATGGGGTTGTTTTCCGCTTTGGCTATTGCAATTCATAACTTTCCTGAAGGTATGGCTACTTTTACCGCAGCTCTGACTGATCCAAATCTTGGTGTTGCTATTGCTGTTGCTATCGCCATCCATAATATTCCTGAAGGAATAGCTGTATCTGTTCCAATTTACTATGCAACAGGCGATAAGAAAAAAGCCTTTATTTATTCATTCTTGTCTGGTGTTTCTGAACCTATAGGAGCATTTATCGGGTATTTGATTTTACGTCCATTTATGGGACCAATGGTGTTTGGATTTTTATTTGCGTCGGTTGCAGGGATTATGGTTTATATATCACTTGATGAATTATTGCCAACTGCTGAAGAATATGGAGAGCATCACATCGCCATTTTTGGACTGATTGCAGGAATGGCTGTAATGGCTGTGAGTTTATTATTATTCATATAGTTTTGTGTACAAGAACTTCCGAAGATTAAATGGAAGATAAGCGGAAAAATTAATAACTATCGCATTATTGTTTGGAAAATCTTCGGAAGGTTAAGTTTATAAGAAAGGTTTAAATATGACAAAAATGAGAATATTAAATGGGCAAACAATTGTTCCCGGATTGGCAATTGGAAAAATTTGTACTCTTTTTAATGAAGATGAAAAGAGTGTACCACATTATTCGATTCAGGAATCTCAGGTTGAATATGAGATTAAGCGATTTAATGAGGGATTAATTAAAGCACAGAATCAGTTGCAGGAATATATAGAGGAATCTTATAAAACTCTGGATAATAATGCCTCTAAAATATTTTATTCGCATTTTATGATTCTTAAAGATAAAAAGATTTCTTCTTCTATAATAAATTCTATTGAAACTAAACTTATCAATGCTGAGCATGCAATATATGATATTTTTGAAAATTTTATTAATGTGTATAAAGATAAACACCTGCATTTTCAGGAACTTGTACATGACTTTCAGGATGTCAGAGAAACATTATTAAATGAATTTTTAGTGTCTGATGATGATACAGCCTGTCCGATACCGGGAAAATCGCCTGTAATTATTGTTACCAAAAGACTTTCCCCTTATATGGTCAATGATCTATATAATAAAAATGTTCTGGCATTTGTTTCAGAAGAAGGCGGATTTACTACTCATGCTTCAGTATTAGCAAGATCCATGGGAATACCATTAATGTTTAATGTACCTGTAACTTCTTATTGTAAATGTAATGATCTTGCGATTGTTGATGCTGAAAATGGAAAATTCATATTAAATCCCGATCAGAAAACGATTATAGAATATGAGAAAAAGAATAAGGCATTTAAGCAAAATGAACAAAAATATAAAGATATCTCTGTTCTTTCTGCTAAAACAAAAGACAATTTGAATATTGATTTAAAAGTTAATATTAATTTGCCTAATGAAATATATTTGCTTGAAAATCATAACTTTGACGGTGTTGGTCTGTTGCGTACTGAATTTTTGTTTCTTGACAAAACTTTGCCACCAAATGAGGAAGAACAATTTCAGATTTACAAAAAAATCATCAAGTTATGTGAAGACAAACCGATTACAGTCAGATTATTGGATATTGGTTCTGATAAAACACCGGTTTATTTGGATTTACCTGATCAGATAAATCCGGATTTAGGTATAAAAGGAGCAAGAGCAGTTGGTTATTTCAAAGAGATATTTCTAACTCAGATTAAAGCATTATTAAGGTCTGCAATTTATGGAAATGTAAGGATTCTATTTCCTATGATTACAGATGTTTCAGATATAAAAATCTTTACAGATCTTATAAAAGAAGCAAAAGTAGAATTAAACTCCAGAGATATAAAAATAAAATCACAAATTCAAATTGGAGCAATGGTTGAAACCCCATCTGCTGCTATTATGATAGACCAAATAATTGATTATGTAGATTTTATCAATATTGGAAGTAATGATTTATTTCAATATACTTTAGCTATTTCCAGAGAACACCCTGATATTTATAAAAATTATCATACGCTTCATCCGGCAATTGTGAGGCTAATAAAAATGGTAATAGATAAAGTAAATGAGAAAAACAAAGAAGTGTGTTTATGTGGTGAAATTGCAAATATTGAATCTGCCTATCCTTTATTTCTTAATATGAATTTAAATTGTTTTAGTGTCTCAGTTTCAAAACATTCTGTTGTTAAACTTAAACTATCAGAAATTGAAATTAGTAAAACCAAGGACTTATTTGATGGATTTTTTAATTTGAAATTTGATGACGATATAGATGATTACCTAAAAAGCATGAATAGCTAAACAATGATAATTTTGATGCATCACCAGTCGCTGTAGGTAATGATCTATTTTTAAGAGGATATAAATGTTTATATTGTATTTCTGAATAACTAAACTTTGATGTAAAATGAAAATAAAAATAAAAATTGAATTTGTTGGATACCTTGATATTAAAAATGTAAAAGATAATACCTGGGTAGAGATGGAACAATCATTAACCATTTCTGAATTCTTGCTTGAACATGGAATAGACATAGAAAATCAGAAATATATTATTTCAACGGTTAATAAAAAAGTACAACCTTTGACATCTATTTTATGTAATAATGATGAACTTTTTTTGCATCTCCCTGTAGGTGGTGGATAAAATGAATTCTATTTCAAAGCAAAAATTTTTAAAAGAAATTTATAGCAAAAATCCTCCTGGTTTGATTGATAAAATGAAAAAACACAAGATTGGTATTGCTGGTTGTGGAGGATTAGGT
>JAOZSG010000092.1 GCA_029939785.1 Fidelibacterota bacterium
TTTTTTTAGGTTTTTTTCAGGTTTATTCCAAGTATCATCAGCACAAATAACTATTCGTTTTTTCACTTTTTATATCCTTCTATAAGTTTATCTATTCTTTTTCAGGTATAATTCTAAATTTTATGGACTTAACTACATTGCCATCAGAAGTGACTACATCAACACGCCAGTCTCCTACCCATTTTTTATATATTTTTTTCGAACTCCAGGTACGAAAAGAACTTGATTTAACATTAAGGTTAACTTTTGCCATTTCTAAATCATTATAATACCATACATGGGAAATAGTTGAAGCTGAAATACCATCAATTATTTTTGTAAAACAATAAACTTTTCCAACATCAGCAGTAAAAACGGAATCTACCCCAACAACCTCTCTATCTACTATAGATTTACAAATTTTAATTTCCTTAACAATATTTTTCTCAGTTTCCTGAGCAAAACCAACTGAAACTATTACTAAAATTATTATTATTAATATTATAAAATATTTTTTTAACATAAACTCCTCCATTTTTTTTTGTTAGTAAACTTTAAAACATATATTACAACAAATCAAGATGAATATTTTGTAATTTTACATACACTTTAATCAAAATATAATTTAGTTTGTTTTATTATGTGCATTACATATTAAACTCCCAAACCTTTTTCCCTTTTTTATAAACTTTATATACAGGTTGAGGAGCAAGAAAATAAGGAATCCCCTGATAATGTTCAAAATCCCAAATAATAAAATCTGCCCATTTCCCTTCTTCCAAACTTCCTACTGAACGTGTAATTCTCAAAGAATGAGCTGCATTAAATGTTGCTGCCTGCAATGCTTCAAGAGGAGTTAACCCCATTTTCAAACAAGCAGTAGTAATTACGAAAGGCATTGACTGGGTCATAGAACTACCTGGATTAAAATCCGTTGCTATTGCGACCGGTAGGCCTGCATCCCACATTTTACGTGCAGGTGCATATTTTTCAGATCCCAAAAAAAACATTGTAGCCGGAAGAACAACAGGAACAACACCACTCTGTTTTAATGCATGAATACCTTCATCTGTTATTGCAATTAAATGATCTGCCGAATGTGCTTCTAATTTAGCTGCCAATTGAACTCCACCAATTGGTTTGAATTCATCTGCATGAATTCTAATTCCCAATCCCAAACTCTTTGCCGGTTCCAGAACTCGTCTGGTTTCTTCTAAAGAAAACACACCCTCTTCACAAAAAACATCACAATAATCAGATAATCCTTCTCGAGCAATTTTCGGTAACATTTCTCCAACAATTAAATCAATATATGCTTCATGATCATTCTGATATTTTTCAGGAAACTCATGAGCACCCAAAAAAGTACGGTAAATATCAAGATCATGTTTCTCTTCAAGTTCTTTTAATATTCTGAGTGATAATAATTCACTTTCTACAGATAATCCATAACCACTCTTAGCCTCAATTGTTGTAGTTCCAAAACAAATAAATCTATCTAAATATTTTTTAACACGATTTTTTAATAATTCCGGATTACCTTCACGAAGTTTACGGGCACTGGCTTTTATACCACCTCCCGCTGCTGCGATTTCATGATAAGTTTTTCCCATTACTCTCATTTCAAATTCATTTTCTCGTGTTTGATAAAACACAGGATGTGTATGAGCATCTACAAAACCCGGAGTAATTAATTTATTTTCAGCATCAATAATTTTTAATTCCGGTGAATATAAGTCTGTACCTATTTCTTCAATTATACCATTTTTTGCAATTATCATTTCAATATTTTCTGCAACAATCATATCCCTGCATTTTTCATTATATGTAACAAATTCACCAATATTTTTCACTAATATTTTCTCTGACATATCTACTCCAATTTTTCCTCCAAAATAATCAAAAACTGAAGTTAATTCAAGTATTGATTAATATTATTTTTTTAAAATTCCAAAATCTTTCTTGAACTCTCAACTTACTTTATATTAACTTTTACCCGTTAAAATATTTACAGACCAAAAACTTATTAAGGGAGAGTGAAAATGAATAAAATAGTTGAATGTGTGCCAAATTTTAGTGAAGGCAGAAATAAGGATATTCTCAATGCGATTGCCGAAGCAGTTCGTAAAATAGATGCAGTTACATTACTTGATGTAGATCCGGGCGAAGCAACCAACAGAACTGTTTTTACTTTTGTTGGTTCTCCGGAAGGTATCAAAGAAGCCGCATTCCAGGCAATAAAAAAAGGAAGTGAATTAATCGATATGAGTGTTCATACAGGTGAACACGCCCGAATGGGTGCTTGTGATGTATGTCCTTTTATCCCTGTTGCCGGCGTAACTATGGAAGATTGTGTTGAAATCTCAAAAGAAGTTGGAGCACGAGTTGCAAAAGAATTAAATATTCCAATCTATTTATATGAATATTCACGAACCAAAGAAGACAGACAAAATTTAGCAGTTATTAGAAAAGGTGAATACGAAGGTTTTGAAGACAAAATAAAAGATCCACACTGGGCTCCTGATTTTGGTGAAGCAAAATTTAATGCAAAATCCGGAGCAACTGTAATGGGCGGAAGAGATTTCTTAATTGCATATAATATTAATTTAAATACAAAAAATAAAAAACTCGCTCATGATATTGCATTGAATATCCGTGAACAAGGTAGAATTCTTAGAGATGACTCCGGGAAAATATTAAAAGATGAACAGGGTGAATACAAACGTGCTGAGCCGGGATTTAAAGGTGTAAAATCTGTTGGTTGGTATATCGATGAATATGAAAAAGCTCAAATCTCTATGAATATTACAAATTACAAAGAAAGTCCACTTCACAAGATTTTCGAATTTGTTGAAAATGATGCAATTAAACATGGTGTAAGAGTTACAGGGAGCGAACTTGTTGGATTAGTCCCCAAAGAACCAATTCTTGAAGCAGGTAAATACTTTTTGGGAAAACAGCATTTGGGCGATCAGTATCTTTCTACCGGAGTTGGTGAAAGAGAACTTGTAAAAGTTGCGGTTGATACATTGGGATTAAATGAACTTTCAGACTTTAATCCAAAAGATAAAATCATTGAATATACATTAGAAAAAGAAAATCTACTTAGAACAATGACAGTAGTAGAATTTACTGACGAATTATCTTCCGATTCTGCTGCTCCGGGTGGCGGAAGTATTGCTGCTTTATGTGGTGCTCTTTCAGCCGGACTTGCATCGATGGTCGCAAATCTTACTACTAAAAAACTTACTTTAAAAAAAATGTCCGATAAAAAGAAAATCCGGAGAAACACTCTTAATTCTCTGGCATTTCAAGCTCAGGAAATCAAAGATAATCTTTTGGTTTTAATTGATAATGATACTGATGCTTTTGATAAATATATGGAGGCTAACAGACTTCCTGATGGAACTGATCAAGAAAAGTCAATCAAAGCTAAGACCATTGAGATCGCAACACAGCAGGCAACAATGATTCCTCTGGAAACTATGAGACAATCTTATAAAGCAATCGAATGTGCTAAATATGTTTCTGAAAATGGATTAAAAAATGCCCTTTCCGATGCCGGCGTTTCTGCCCTTACAGGATTAACAGCAGTTAAAGGTGCATATATGAATGTGAAGATTAATCTGTCTGGTATTACTGATGAAAAATTCAAAAAAGATGTTAAAGCAGAAGCGGATATTATTTTGACCAATGCCAAAGAATTAGCTACTCAAATCGAAGAATATGTGATGGGGAAACTTGGATAATGATATAAAGAGAAAAAGCAATTGAAGTTGAAGAAGAGGATAAATCATAATTTGGAATATTTTTCTTATTATCTTGTAATAAATTTTACTGACTCGAGTTTAGCAATTTTATTTTTTGACTTTTAGTCAATTGTTTAAGCCTATACTCCTCTTTTAAAGCTTCCGATTTTGTTGGAAAATTCCAGAACTTTAATAATGTAACAGGTCTTCTACCGCGAGTATATTTCGCACCTTTACCTTCATTATGTTTAGTTATTCGGGCTTCGAGGTTATTGGTAATTCCAATATAAAATGTATGATCTATACATTCAAGCATATATACACCCCAAACATCTTTCCGGAAAACATTATTCAATAATTGCAATTCACAAAATCCTTAATTCTTATTAGATATTATCTGTTAATTATGGGTAAAATAATTAAATATATTAGGTAATTATTAGTTTTTAGTTATTGTATAAATATTAGTGTATGTATTTTCTTTATACATGAGTATGTAATGATAAATAGAAATAATTAATTATTGAGATATTTTAAGAATGTGCTACGGCTTACACCAATTAGTTTTGCTGCTAATGATTGATTTCCGTCAGTTCTTTTAATTGCTTCATTAATAAGTAGGTGTTTAAATTCCTCCAATGAAGGTAATTTTTCATAAGATGTCATATCGATCATAGTGGTATTTACTGGTTTAAATATATCATCTTTTTTAGGGTTAATTTTTTTGAGGAAAACTTTCATACTTAGCATCTTCGTCTTATGTTCTGCTACAGCATCATAAATCATTGAGCGTAATTCACGAATATTTCCGGGGAAATCATAATTATTTAAAAGTGTGATCAACTCATTAGGAAATGTTGGTTTTTTCTTATTCATTTCATTGGCTGCAATTTCCAGAAAGTGATCTAATAATAGTGGAATATCTTCCTGACGTTTTTTTAAGGCTTCTAAGTGAATATGATGAGTATTTAATCTATAATATAAATCTTTTCTGAATTTTTCTGAATTTTTTATATCTCTGTTAGTAGCACAAATAATTCTTACATTTGCTTGTTCCGGAGTATCGGAACCTAAAGGTAAGTAGATTCTTTCTTGTATTAGTCTTAATAATTTTACCTGACTTTGAAATCCAATATCTCCTATTTCATCTAAAAACAATGTGCCACCTTCTGCTTGTTTTATCATACCTTTTCTATCATCCAAGGCACCTGTAAATGCTCCTTTTTTATGTCCAAACAGTGTATCGCTAAACATTGTATCATCTAGTCCGGCAATATTTATGGTAATGTATTCGCCTTCTCTATTTCCTGCTTTATGTACAGATTTTGCTATTTCACCTTTTCCGGTACCACTTTCACCTGTAATTAATACTGGTTGGTTGGAGTTTGATATTGCTTCTACATAATTGAAAATTGATATCATTTCTTTATTTCTTGTAATAATATGTGTAAAGACTTCGGGGTTAGTAAGACTTTCACCTTTTAAATCGTCTTTATGGAAAGATATTTCACCAGTAATATCTTTTACTTTTACTGCTCTTTCAATAGTAGTTATAAGACGGGTTGGATCTACAGGTTTTGTGAGATAATCATAAGCACCGGATCGTATCGAATCTACGGCACTTTCTACAGCTCTTTCTCCTGTTACTATTACAACAGGAATTTCAGGATAATCTTTGCAAAGCATTTCCAGTATTTCTCTTCCTGATATATGAGGCATACCAAGATCAAGGAGAATGGTAGATATATTATTATTTTTAACTATATCCATAACTTTTCTGCTGTCACTACAGGTAAGAATATTATTAATACCAAAATGTTGCAAAATGTCGTTTATTGTTTCAATTAAATAAATATCATCATCTACAATTAAAACCGGTGAATGTGGATATAATGATTTTTCCATCATATTCCTTTCTATATTGTAATCATATAAAATTTAATAAATAAAAATTCACAATACTTAATTTAAAATCCTAATTAACTATTTAATTTAATATTTTATTCAACAATTCATATAGATTTAAGGAATATTTAATTTTTTTAGTCATTCTTCCATCGGTTTAATGACTAAATTGTCAGGAATGATCGTCGTGCACTAACGAAATTTTTAAAATGCGTATGAAAATCTTATTGATGGGAACAATGGTGCAAGAATTATTGCTTCTCTATATGGATCACCATTTTTGGTATAGCTATAACTATAGGACAGTATATTTTCTATATTTAAAATATTAATAATATCCAGGCTAATATCCAGTTGATTATTTTTTATATTAAATCTTTTTATTATCTGAAAGTCCATTCTTAAATAGTTCGGATAGTGAGATTCATTTTTACTTCCTCTTTCCCATGTGTATATATTGAACAGATCGTCATATACTTCATGATATGGAGTATATGCATAACCACTACCATAAGTTGTTTTCAATCCAAAATCCCAATGATTTCCAAGTTTTACTGAAAAAGTACTGGAGAGTGTGTGTCTTTGATCTGTGAAGCGTGGATAATATTTTTCGCCTTTTTCATCAGTTTTTTCTCTACTTACCAAATAACCATAACTTATCCATATATAAAAAGGAGATACGTCATAATGAAAATGAAAATCAATACCTTTAGCATATCCTACAACATTATCTAATTGAGTATTATAACTTAATCTTCCCATATTTAGTCTGGTAACAGGAATAAGATTTTGATATTGCTTATTATAGTATTCTAATCTAAATGTTATATTTTTTTTAAAATGTTTTGAAAGTCCAAAAATATAATGAGTTGCCTGTTGATTTTCTGTATTTTCTTTAGTTGGATATTTGTATCTAAACTGTTTATAATAAGGGGTTTGATAATAAGTTCCCCATGCAAATTTTAGTTTTAATTCTCCCGGAGTTTCATATACAAAGGATATTCTGGGGCTTAAAGTTACACTTTTATTCATATCAAAATAACCTAATCTACTTCCAATATTCATTTTTAAGTTTTCTGATAATCTGAATGCATTATTAATGAAAACACCAGTTTTAAATGTTAGAGTTTTAAATTCATTTGTATTCTGGCGATGTAGAGAATTTTGTGTGGATATTACTGTTGTATCCGGAAAATCCAGAATGTTTGTCCTGATAACTTCCGGAGAATAAAGTAAATCTTTTGATTTATATTGAATTATTCTATAAAAAGTGCCTCCTTCAATTGCCCAATTATGTGTTAGAAGATATTTAGAATTTTGTTTGAAGTCAATATTTTGGATTTTTAAATTTTCCAATAATTCAGATGTGTTTCTATATTCATAAAAATAATCTGGTTCATTCAGGTCTTGAAGATTTCCTGTTTCAGTAATATTTGTTTCATCGTAAACATCACTATTATCTAAATGATAGGATATATTAAATATATTAGAAAATTTTTCTGAGATAACACTATTAAGATTTAAAGTAAGAATTTGATTTGAATAATTTGAATAACCGGTGCTGTTCCAATGATAATCACTAATAACGCCATCATTTATTTTATTAGGAATATAACTTTCCTGAAGGCTTAGATTTACACGGTCTTTGGAATAAATAAACTGTGCCCGAAAGTGGTGGTTGGAAGTAATGTCATAATCAAATTGACCCTGAATATCATAATATCCAATATATTTATACCAGTCAATCTGCTTAGAAACTTTTTCCATAATTGAGCCAAAGTAGCTTTTTCTTGCACCAAGAATCCATGATCCCTTTTTTCCGGGTATTGGACCTTCTAAAAGCATATTGAAATTTAATACATTAATTTCAGCCTTACCTTTTATTTTTTCTCGATTTCCTTCTCTATAATGTATATCCAAAACAGAGCTTAGAGCATCACCATACTTTGGTCCGAAACCTCCGCTAGTAAAATATATCTTTTCAACTAATTCAAGATTGAAAATTCCTATGGTTGTATGGTTGAGTTGTCTCATGTGATATGGAGAATGCATTGTTGAATTATTTAATACTACAAGATTTTCATCATAGCTACCGCCGTGAACATTATATCTGGCTTCTCCTGAATTATTATTACTAATTCCTGGTAAAGCATGAACTATACGGAATACATCCCTTGAAACAGGTGATGCTTTTATAACATTTCTTGTACTTAATTTCATTCCACTGTTTTGTAATTTAAGTTCTGAGCTTGCTGATACTCGTACTGTATCTAAACCGTAAGATTCAGGAAATAATAAAAATGTCTGGAAATCGGAATGTGATGATGTTATTTTAGTATTTAATGAACTATATCCAATATGACTTATTAATAAAGTATCGTTAGGTGGAATAATTTTAAGTTCAAAGATTCCATCTTTATTTGTAATAGCACCGATATCAGTATTTATTACAGATACATTTACTCCTATTAATTTTTCTTGAGTCAGACCATTTTTTACCTGACCTTTAAATGCAAATGCATTATTGAAAATGTTAAATAAAAATATTAAAACTAATAATCTTATTGTTTTGTTCATAAGAGTGTTATTTAAATGATTGTTTTGTTTAGATAGATAGATAAATAAATAAACATCAACCTGATTATTTGTCATCAGATTGATGTTTTGATTTATTAATTTGAAAATTTAAGAAGTGGGTAGAGGAATATCATTTTCATCCCAGGTACCATGGTCCTCTACGGTTGTACCATTGTCTTCATATACCCACCATTCACCATCACCATCACTATTCCATTCCGCTTTAAATTCAAGAAGTTTTTCTGTTTCACTAATTATTTTATATACTTGTATGGATCCAGAATCATCTTCATTTACAGTAATGTTAATCTCGTATGAACCATATCCAATAATTGTAAGAACATAAACTCCGTCTTCCGAACTGGTCCAAGATAATGCACCTAATTCATTTGGTACATTTTTAGGATCATAAATAATAATTCCACCATTCTTATAATCCTTGGATTGTTCACCTACAATAAAAACAAAATCACTAACAGTAACATCTTCAATTGTTCCATCTATAACTAAACTGAAATAATATTTATCAGAAACTATCTGGCTTGCTGACGGTTTTGTCAATATTCTAGGGTCGGTTTCTGTAATTGTTAGTGTTGCAGTGAATGTTCCATATTCATCGTCAATTTCCCAGGTATATACCCAAGGTGGTCCTTGATTATCTACTGTTTTTTTACTAAGGGGCATTTCAGGCGGAACTAATAAACTAGCATATTTTCCATAAGTATTAGCAAGTACTAAATAATTCATTGCTTCTTGAGCATAATGATTTGATGATTTTAACATACCTTCTGGTACTGTTATTGTTTTCATTTGAAAAGTTGGAATATCGCCTGTTTCAGGTTCAGTGAATGTACTTTCACTACAACCCTGCAAAAGCAGAAAAAATGATAACACTAATGAAGAAAAAAATAATTTTCTCATGACAAATCTCCTTATAGTTTAAATATGTCTTAAGTTATTCTATTTGTTTAACCGATTTTCGTGCTGTAATAATTCTAGTTGTATTCTAAATATACTTAATAGAAATCAGTATTTCAATAATTATTTTAATGTTTTATCATTTTTCATTAAATATATGAGTTGAAATGATCTTTATTGTGAGAATGGATAGAATAAATATTGTGTTAATTATTTTTAGAAATGTTTAGTTTTTTCATTCTACTATGTAGAGTTTTGGGGTTTACATCCAGAATTTTTGCTGCTCCGAGATCACCACTTACTTTCCATTTTGTCATATCAAGTACTTTGACTATATGTCTGCGCTGTACTTCATCCAGAGAAATATATTCGTCTTTATTGTTTTGACCGTTTGTGTTACCAAACCATTTCCCCAAAACTAATTTCTCGTTATTACTTATAATGATAGCTCTTTGAATAATATTTTCTAATTCACGAATGTTACCAGGCCATGAATATGTCATTAGCTTTTCTATTGTTTGTCCTGAAATATTTGTGATTTTTTTTCCAAATTTAACTGAATATTTTTCAACAAAATATTTTGTAAGTATAGGTACATCTTCAATTCTCTCTCTTAATGGAGGTGTAGTAATTGGGAATACATTTAGTCTGTAAAAAAGGTCTTCACGGAATTTACCTTTACTAACCTCTTCATCTAAATCACGGTTTGTTGCTGCAATTATTCTAACATCAGTCTGAAGAGTTTTTGTACTTCCTAAACGCTCAAACTTACCTTCCTGTAAAACACGAAGTAATTTTTGTTGCAATTTTAAAGGTAATTCTCCGATTTCATCGAGAAAAATTGTGCCACTGTTAGCAATTTCAAAACGTCCGTTTTTTTGATTTATTGCACCGGTAAATGCTCCTTTTTCATGACCAAATAGTTCGCTTTCGATTAAGTTTGGTGGTAATGAAGCACAATCAACTTTGATGAAGGGTTTATTTTTTCTTACACTAATGGATTGTATTGCACGTGCCAACAGGTCTTTTCCTGTACCGGACTCTCCTAAAATTAAAACCGTCGAATTCGATTCTGCTACTAATTCTACTTGCTTTAGGATTTCATTCATCTTTTTACTCTCAGTAATGATTTCATTGAAGTTGTTATTCAATTTGATTTCATCATGAAGATAAATATTTTCTAAATGTAAATTATCCTTTAATTTTTTTACTTCTTTGAGTGCACCTCTTAATTGTTCTTCTGATTCCTGTTTTTCTTTTAATTGTTTTTCGAATTCATTTTTTTTCTTTTCAATGTGCCTGGTTCTATATTTAAATACGAGAAAAAGCATAGTTGCAAAAAGCATAATTGCCATAAATTTAAATATTTTTGTCATGTAGAAAGGAGGTATGACAGTAATTTTTAATGATCTGATTTCATCACTCCAAAGTCCATCATTATTTGCAGCTTTAATTTTTAGATTGTATTTTTTGGGTTTTAAATTTGTATATGTTGCAAAATGTTTACCTTTACTATAATGCCAGTTTTTATCTACGCCTTCAAGAAAATAGGCAAAAGTATTATTCTTTGGTGAAATGAAATTTAAAGCTGCAAAATTGAATGAAATTACATTTTCTTTATATTTTAATTTTATTTCATCTGAATATGTTATGGAGTTTGTAAGAATTTTTCGTTTAAGAAATTTTTGATTTATAGGTACTGATTGATTAAATATT
>JAOZSG010000093.1 GCA_029939785.1 Fidelibacterota bacterium
AACTCCTTACTCATCAACTCAATAAAACAATCCTCAATACAAGGTTTAATCTTATATATTTCAATATTACTATGATTTTTATTTTGCAAAAATTTTAGTAGGTCATTTTGATCCAACATTCCGGTTCTGTCTAAAAAATGAATATTATGACCAAAAAGTTGGACATCTTCTATACAAGCATATTCCTGTAAGTCTTTTAATAATTGATATGTATTATTAGAGAGGATATTATATAAATCATACTTAAAATCATCGATAACACCCTGAGGTGTATTAACAGACATGAGTTTTCCATTCTGCATTAATCCCACCCGATCACACAATTCCGCTTCATCCATATATGGAGTAGATACAAGAATAGAGATACCTTCACTTTTTAGATTTTTAAGCATTTGCCAGAATTCTTTACGTGATACCGCATCAACACCAGTTGTTGGTTCATCCAGAATTAGGACCTTAGGTCTATGAATCAGAGCACAGGAAAGTGCAAGTTTTTGTTTCATACCACCTGATAATGCTCCTGCCTTACGTTTTTCAAAAGGTTCAATCTGAGAATAAATCAATTTCACCAAATCATAATTTTCTTCGATAGTAGTATCAAATACAGTAGCAAAAAATTTCATATTCTCTCTAACCGTCAAGTCCTGATATAAAGAGAATTTTCCAGGCATATAGCCAATAATTTTCCTTACATCGCGAAAATCATCAACGCAATCCAAATCTTCAATTTTACAATAACCACTAACAGGTAAAAGAAGAGTTGTCAAAATTCTGATTAGCGTAGTCTTCCCTGCCCCATCAGGTCCAATCAATCCAAAAATTTCTCCTTTTTCAACTGAAAAAGAAATATTATCTACAGCAATAACATCATTATAAGATTTATTTATATTGTTTACTTCAATGGAATACATATTCAACTTCAATCTTTTTTAATTCACAGTTAAACAAACATTTTACTTATTTCAACAATTTCAACTAATTCAACAAGTCCACCTCTCCCGGCATACCAATCTTCAATTTCCCATCTTCATTATTCACAAGTATTTTTACTGCATATACCTGAGATACCCGTTCTTCTTTTGTTTGAATATTTTTAGGAGTGAATTCTGCTGAAGAAGATATCCAGGATATTTTCCCCGATAATGATTGATTTTGTGTATTATTCAAGTCTATCAGCACTTCGACATTCTGACCTATTCTGATATTGCTTAATTGACTTCCACTGATATAAACCCGTAAAATCATTTTTCTCAAATCAGCAATTTTATATAAAGGTCTTCCAGGTGCAGCCAATTCGTTTTCCTCCAAATATTTCTCCAAAACTATTCCTGCGATAGGATTTATTATTTTGCAGTTGTCAAGACTCTCATTTAGCTGTGCAATCTGTTTTTCCAAAGATTCAATTTGATAATCCAGAGATTTAATATCCTCTTCAGCCACTTTTTTATTTATTTCTGCAATATCATATTCAGCAACAATTCTATCCCTATTTTGTTCTGTTGTAGCATTATCCCTGAAAAGTCCAATAATTCGAGTTTTCTCCTTCGCAAGTAGTTCTATTTTTCGTTCAATTCCATTAATTTTCTTTCTACCTGATTCAACCTTTATTCTGAATCCTTTGATTTGTGTGATTAATTGCTCTTTTTTTAATGCCAACATAGTAGTATCAATAATTCCAATTTGCTGACCGGTTTCCAGCTTCATACCCTCTTCAATATGGAAGTTCACAATCTCACCCTGTGATTTCGCCGAAATGATTATTTCTTTTGCTTCAAAGTTTCCATATCCATCAGACAATTCTTTTTTTTCTGAGCATGCTGTAAGCATGAACATTAATAAAACTCCAAAAATCAATATTATATTTTTATTCATAATTCACCCTTTATTGTAGAATAATTTACTTTTGCCAAATTCAATTCAATCTTATGTATTTCAAGAGATAATTTTGCCTTTGCTACATTATTTCCTGATTCAATATAATCTGTTGTATTTACTACTCCATTTTCAAATTGAGTCGTGATCTGTTTTAATATTTCAATTCTTAATTTAATTATCTCATGATCCTTTTCAATTTTTTGACTGGAAGTTCTAATTTTACTGATTTGATTTTCCAACTCAATATTCAAGGATTTCTGATATGATGATTTTTGACTACTAATCAGCTGTTGGTTTAGTTCAATCTGTTCTCTTTCTCTTTTGTTTTTCTTCCAATCAAAGATATTCCATTGCATACTTACACCGGCAATATAATAATCATCAAATTCATCACTAAGCATATTCAGTCCGGGTTTACCATATCCCAAACGTCCAAATCCAACAATCTTTGGTAGTTTCTTTTTAAACGCAACACTTTTCAATACATCCATCTTTTCTATCTGATAATTAAATAACCTGACCTGAGGATTTACGAAATCCTGATTAGAATCAATATCATATTCCGGACAAATAAGGATAACATCGCCTGGTATTTCGTATCCAATTAATTCACTCAAAACAGTTAAATTCATTTCGTAATAAATCGAAATTTCATCTAATGTTTGTTCAATTTCCAGAATTTTCACTTCAATTTCATTTAATCCGCTACTTAATAAAATTCCATTTTTTATCATAGAATACATTACTTTTATTCGACTTAACAAATCATTTCGCCAGAGAAGCATAATCTTTTTTCTTTCATTGAGTGAAAGTAAATTAAAATAGACTAAGTTGATTTTCTGCTTAATATTATTAAAACCTGTTTCAACCTTTTGAAGTGCAATATCAGTTTCATTCTGAGTTAACAACCTCACTGCCTTAGTTACACCTCCATCATAAATCATTTGATTTACTTCGATTTGTACTTTATGCTGATCTTTATCCGGAGATGGCATAGTTGGAAAAGAAAAACCCGGAATAATCGGCATGTCAAAATCAATTTTTGTAATGTCTGATTGATAAGTTGAAATAAGATTCAAATCAAACTGTGGCAACCAATTCACTGATAAATTATCAAGTTTCAAATTATTAATAGATTTCAATAAATCTTTCTGTTTCAATAAAGGATGACTCTTTTCAGCATCAATATAACATTTTTCCAAAGTCAGGATTTCCCCATGAGCATTAATATTCAATGCAATAATTAGCATAGGAATTATCATTATTTTTAATATTCTTTGACTCATTATCTTCCTTTTTATTTGCTTATTTTAATAGAATTAATAATAAATTTTGGCACTTCCCTTTTTCTATTTTCAATGAACTCATCATATTCCTTTTCACTATTTTCAAATCCTATTATTTTTAAAATCGGTTTGCCGACAAAAGGAAAAATACAAAGGGAAATGATATTTACAAAAAGCTGTTGGTAATCAATATTTATAACATTTCCTTTATCAATCTCATTTTGGAGTTCTTCTTTGAATAATTGAAGAGGATTAAAATCCATATTTTCAAAAGTTTCCTGCATAATTTCAATTATACTTTCCGATTTCTTGCTTAATTCACTCATAATAAAGAGTGGTAAACGAGGATTAACTTTTAACAGATTAATATAATTTATAATTACTTGCTCAATCTTTTCAAAGAACGAAAGATCAGTTGTTAATACCCGAAAAACCGGCGGAAATATTTTAGGTGCAAGACTTCTGAACACAGCCAGAAACAATTTATCCTTACTTCTATAATAGTAATGAAGAAGAGCTTTGTTGATACTCGCCTTATTTGCGATTTCCTGCATTCTTGCTCCATCAAAACCTTTTTTTAAAAAAATTTCTTCAGCAGCAAGAATGATTTTTTCCTCAGTTTTGATTTTTTCTTTTAATGTCATAATTTCCTCTTTATTCATTAAACAATTAGTTTAACCATATCGTTTAACCAATTGGTCAAAATATAACTTAATTTTGAATATACTCCAATTAATTTCTTCAATATATTCATTATTTTAATTGAATCTATAGATTTAAAACTCAAGATTTGACGTAAACAATTATCATAGTTTTAAATAAATAGTATCGTACCTAAAGGTACCAGGTTTTTGAGTGGCTAAATGTTATTACAAATAGAATCGCCACGCTGTGGCTAAAATCAATTATCAATTATGATAACTTCCTAAAAAGCGATTTCAGTGCGATTTACACCCTAACATCTCTAAGTGACTAATTTAGAAGAAAATCAGGCAGAATAATTATGAGACAGAATGATAATAAATTATATAAAATGAAATATTAAAAATATAAATTATTCTGCTATTAATCATTCTGCCCAAAAGTAATTTAAATCCCAATATTTATATGCAAGTTACTCAGAAGTAAAAACTTTAACGCATAGGACGCAGAGGATGTTGGAAATCCGGCTACTGACGGGCAAAGCCCCGCACAAATTTATTGTATTTTAAAACTTTAGTCTCTGCGATCTTTGCGGTCTCTGCGTTGAAAAATACTTTTTACGATTTCATCAATTATCAATATCCAACACGAAATTTCCAAGAATGAAGTATAAAGAAACATTCTCGGGATATTATTAAAATATGTAATTTTTTAAGCACCAGAGGTGCATACCTATTTGTAAAAAGAATGATTATCTAATGTAATAAAGCACCTTTAGGTGCGGCACTATTGTTAGTAATACGAAAGAATGTATCCGGATTAAACGGATTGAACTGATCTGCATAGATTTTATTAATTTAATTCAAACCAATTCCCGACTGACGGAAAAATTCTTAATCATGAATCTTCAAACAAATCGGTCTAATAATTTCTGAAACCGAGTATCGAGTATCAAATATCGAGTAAATGACAAACAGGATAATTTATATTATAATCATGTCTGTCTAACTAATTGATTTTTAAACCTCGAAACCGAAATTCTGATTTTACGTCGAATCCTGATCTTTAAATCCGTAACAAATTAATGACATTACTGCACAAAGATGTAATAATTAAATGACAATTATCATAGTTAAATAATCTAACATCCGTTAATAGAAAAAAATCTTATATTTATTACTTAAATTAATATACTTTGGCATGAGTATTGAAAAGGATAACAAGTAAAATTAGTTTATTGTCATATATAATTGAAAATAAAAAAAATACTAACATTAAAAAACGGCAATAATATAAGGAGGTATTAATTATTTTTAGACACAAACAATATATTCAATCTTATATTTATCGAAGGAGTTAATCATGGGAAGATTTGCTTATTTACTCCTCGCCGGAGTTACTTTAATGACAGGTACTTTTTCTATGGTAATAAATAAATCCAGGGCATACTCAAACAACACGAGTATTGAACATCATATAAGAAGTGAAGTTAGGAATATTGCGAATAATTATGCAATGATTGCAATGAAAAAATTAAAAGAAGATACAAATACCGATGACTTTTCAGCCAATAACGTCGGCAATACAAGTGCAGATGTTAACGTTACTTATGAAAATTGGGATGATGCCGGTTCAAGCCTTGATTATGGTGTAATCAAAATCAATTCTGAAGCAACTATTAACTATATGGGAAAAGAATATAAATGGAATGTTAGTGTGAGTGAAAGAAATGTACCATTCTCAAACTATCTGATATTTACTAATACAATGGGATATACAAATTTTATTGGAACTCAGTATATAGGTGGTCCTGTTCACGTTAACAATACAATTAATTTAATTAGAGATCATGCCGGTAATGATCCAACTTTTGTAAGTAAAGTTACATTTAACAATTCATTATTTCGCTATTACAATAGTTCCGGCTATATAAGAACCGGAAATATTGCTGATTTTACAGGGTTTCAAAATGGATATGAATCAGGAGTAACTATTCAGGGTCCTGACAATTTTTTCTTTGATACTTCAAACCCTCATTATAATAATTATGTGGGTAGTAACCTGAGTCTTTTTCCGGAATTTAATTCTTATTACAATACGGATGCACAGTTTAAAAATAATGTTGATCAATTAGCAACTGAATATACCAGTACAAGTAATTTACATAAAAATCAAAATTATGATCTTAACGATACAAAATATATCAAAATTGATGGTGAATCTATTTTTGTATCTCCTGTTCCACCTGGTTTCTGGAGATATGACGAAGTAAAAAAAGAAATTCCAATTTCAACAATTGTAGCAGATGGAGGAGTTTTTTATACTGATGGTAATGTACATGTAGAAGGAAATCTTGATGGAAAAGTAACTATTGCAGCTGAAAAAGAAATATTCATTGATGGTGACCTTACTTATGAAAATTATGATGAAAGTCTGGACGATCCTTTTGAAAACTGTCAGGATATATTATCCTTAATGACCAAAGAGGATCTGGTAATTTCTACTGCCACTAAATATTTTGATGAAAATCGCTCTCCAAGTTGGACTGATCCAAATATAGAATATAATGAAAATGGACTATCTATTTTAAGTGCATTATATACACAAAAAGGTATCCATATACAAAATTGGGATGAAGTTAAAACAGTTGTAGGAAGGCGTGGCAACTTAAACATTATTGGTAGTTTTGTAACAAATGAATATGGTGCTACAGGATTATATAGTTCCGGAGGTACCTGGGGTTTTTCAAAACAATTTCATTATGACCCAAGATTTGGTTATTATGCTCCATACGGTATGCCAGATACACAAATAAATGTATCCGGAGTAAATAAAAAACAACGCCAAATTATTGCCTGGGATGAAAGTAATTCCAGCGAAAATTAATAAAATAGAATAATGGATTATTTATGAATTTTGCATCTACATTATCAGTAATATTAGCTGTTGTCTTATTTTCAACATTAATTGTAAATGTTAATAATCAGTATTTATCCGCTACTGAAGATATATATCTCACAATACATCAGGCAAATCATCAGGCTCTCGGAGAATATCTATTAGATTTATTTATGGCTCACCCATATAATGATCTTGATAAATATGATGATACAATAGATTCATTAATAAATTTTGGTGATGAATCAAATTTTGTAGATATCAATGTGTTTTTCTGCGATGATAATGGTGATTCCGTAGGATCAAGTGATGACTATCAGAAAATTGAAATATCTGTCTCAGACAGTCTAAATTCAAACAGATTAACCAAAGTATATCGAATCTATTCTAATTTGATGGAGGAGTAATGGCTGTTGTAATTGATCTGATTACATCATTTGTAATTTTGGGCACATTATTGTTTTCTATTCTACAATTTCAAATTTTTGTACTACAAGGAAAACTCCATATCATGGGAATGGATCAAAATCATGCCTATTCAACTGTTTACAGAACAATACTAAAAAGTGAAATAAGCCTGATAGGTCTTGGAACAGATGGTGTACAATCTATTCAATATGCTTCTCCTGAAAAAATTGTTTATTCCTCAAGAACTTCCTATGACAACAAATTTCCGGGAGATAGAAAAATAACTACATATGAATATGTAGAAACAGACACAATTTTTCATGAAGGACGACTTGATAGAGAAATGATTTGCAATAGTTCTACATTAAATGAGAATATGCAATTCTCAGGAATATCCGATTTACAGTTTTTATACTTTGATGCAAGTGGTGATACTTTATTTCCATCTACAAATGATACTTTAAATTCAAGTGAACGTGAATTAATCAGATTTGTTGGATTTAAAGCAAAAATCATTAGTCAGCTTGATGAAAGAGAAAATCCAGCCAATTTAAAATTTATTACAATTGAAGAGAGAGTTTTACTTAAAAACGTCTGGGACTTCGGTGCATTTACAGTAGATTAATTTTTAAAATTTATTTATTCAATATCATTTTTTTAGTTTGTTCAAATCCATTGGAAATAATTTTATAAAAATAAATTCCTGAAGGAACCAAATATCCGTTTGAATTTATTCCATCCCATTTTAATATATGTTTTCCTTGTATTAAATGTGAATTCAATAATGTATTAATCTTCCTGCCATTGATATTATAAATACTAATATTTACATTCCCTGATTTTTCTAAATAAAACTCGATATTAGTTGATGGATTAAATGGGTTTGGATAATTTTGATTTAATTGATAATCAAAACTTGTTTGTTCATCATCTATCGAAACTTCCAGACTAACAATTAATGGATTTTCCGGATTGCCTATCAATGTATCCTTTTTAAATCTGATCATTTGAATACTTTCATAATATTCATCAGCATTATTATCATTAATATCAATTACAAGATTCTCTTCAATATCTCCAACAATAGTAAAATACCAAAAGCCTTGCCATTCATTACTATTTTCATAAATTCCAATACTTCGGGATTCATCTCCATCAATACTTTTTTTTATTACATAAGCCTGATTACCATTTTCACCGGTAAACTCATTATCATTGATATATATCTGAGTTATTAATATCATGGAATTTTCAGTACCTGATATCACATTATTTAATTTATTTTTCATCATGGATTTCTCCATTCTTTGTGAACCTTTCAAAAATCCGGGATAATATAATGTTTGCTCAGAATTCATTTTAATTTTATATCCATTACCTGAATACATTTTAGGATAAATTTCATAGGAAATCCCATGTTCAAATATAATAGAATCTGATTCATCTTTTACCAACTCAATTTCCGGCAAGATATTTTCCAGGGCAATATTAAGATAAATATCATTATATGGTAAATATGGAATCCATGACCATTTTTCAGCAAGCAGAATTTCCTGATCCGGATAAATTGGTTTTCCTTCAACATTGATATGAAAATCATCAATATCTGACTTAATCATATAACACTGTCCATTTTCCAAAACTGTTAAATCTCCAATCCAACAATCAAAATTTGGATACCAGATAGCTGATTTTGTCTGAGTTTTTATTTGTAAAATTGAATCAGAATTATTCAAAAAAAGTTCATCTAACAGCACATCCTTAATATCAATATTAAAAGAAATCCAATTCCATCCTTTTTCCAAATTTATATTTTGGGTTGAATTTATATTCAGATCAATAGGCATTGTAATATTTCCAATATTATCATTTTTTAATGACAAAACTTCCTTACAATTAAAAACATGGTAAACATTATTATTAAATATTTTAAAAATTACCGAATCATCATTTTCTGAATGATATGTGTCTATTATCCAATTAGAATATTGTTCATTCCAATTACCAATACCCATACATTTTTCAGGATTTTCCTTAGAAAATGCGGCCAATAAAGTATTTTTACTTCCCTCTAAATATGAATTATCTACATATTTAACTTTTACTATAACACTATCCTTTACCATTAATAAAGTATCAGGAAACCATTCAATTAAGGTAAAATTAACTTTTGTATCTCTACTTTCTTCTACCTGACAATTTTCAAAAGTAATCGGGTAAAAATTTTGCAACTCAGATGTAACATTATACACACCAATAGGAATTTCTAAACTAAAATCATAATCAGAGTTTACAGAAACAATACTGTCTCCTATAGTTATTTTAACATCTTCCGGATTGATATTCGTCTGATGTGATGAAAAAATTGAAATACTCCCGGATATAGAACTATTTTTAACTCTTAATGGGAAAAAACCTGAAACTCCAGCACCTAAAAGATCATTATTATTAAAAGTAATTACAGCATCACACTGATATATACTATCAGAGGCTGAATTGTAAAGTTTGAAACTAATTTGTTCATTATTTTGATTCGCTACAATTGTAAAATACCAATATCCATCATGAGCACCAGGCACAGGAGTTATCCATTTTGCAAGACTTCTACAATCTTCCTCGCCTCCAGGGCCAAAGGCTCCTAAACTGTTTTCATCCATTGCAAAAGCACTATCAAATATTGTATCAAAGAAATAAACCTCAGCAAGTACGATCATTTGATATTTAGTATGTTCTATTGGTTGCCAATCCGGTGGTTCAGCAAAAATATAATTAAGATTTATAAAAATAATAATGGATGTTAGTATTTTAATTTTCACTTATTATTACTCCTAAAAAAAAAGACCCTTTCAGAAAAATAACTAAAAGGATCTTTGTGATTAAACATAACTAATTTGTTACTTCATTAATAAGCATCTCTTCATAAGATGTTTATCATTATAGTTCAATTTGTAAATATATATTCCACTGCTAAGTCCTTTTCCATCTAATTTGACAGAATATGTACCTGCATTTTTAAATTCCTTCTCGAGAGTTTTGACCAATTCACCTTTAATATTATAGATACTTAAATTAACTTTCCCGGCAATCGGTAATGTATATGTAATAGTAGTATTAGGATTAAATGGATTTGGATAATTCTGATTCAGATTAAATTTTTCAGGAATTATATCATCAAAATCACAATCTGTAGTAGAACCACAAATGAATGAAAGATTATCATAAATTCCGAGGAAACCATTTGTTTCAAATTGAAATTGTTCAGTACACTTATATATTTTATCTGTGTCTTTATTATATACTTCTACATGCAAATTTTCGCCATCATCATTGCCAACTATAGTGAAATACCATTTATCATTTTCAAGTTTTCCGATAGAACGACAATTTCCATAATCATCAAAAACTCCGGCAGACATATTCGTTTCCATGATTTCATTTTGATCATTATATATTTGACAAAGAGCAATCATAGAACTTCCGGTACCTTCCATTAATCGCCACCCTGCAAAATTTCTTTGTATTGTCATTTTGGGCATAGGACTATTGTCATCAAATGGATAAATCAAAAATTTTGAACTATCGGCACCAAGAATTTTAATTTTATATGCTTCTCCCGGATTCAATTCTGTCAGGTCTCCAGCCCAACCTTCTATAAATACAGCTGATTTATTTTGACTGAATATGATTACTGTATCTTCTTCAGTAATACTTTCAAGAGCTA
>JAOZSG010000094.1 GCA_029939785.1 Fidelibacterota bacterium
GTTTCAGGCGGATTCGAAGAAAATACTTAACAACAAGCATATATTAAATATCCAATATTCAATACGGAATTTCCAGTGATAAAGCGAGAAAACCTTGGTTGATTCATCATCTTCCAATGAATGGCCATTTAATGACAACCTAATAACTTTACACTTTTTCTGCAAGTTTTATCGCTGCTTCTGATGCCAGAGCAATAATCTCCTCTTCCCCATCAACATTACCGTTTTCCATTAGAATTTTACCATTACATATTGTAGTATCTATACATGAACTTGTTGCAGAATATACAAGATTTGATATAATATTATGTCTTGGGACCATCATTGTATTATTCAAATCAATTAATACAATATCAGCAACTTTTCCCTCTTCCAATACTCCACCATTAATTTTCATATATTCTGCTCCATTCCTGGTGGCCATATTAAAAATTTCTTCGGCACTCATCAAAGTCGGATTCATAGAATCTAATTTTGCTTTACAGGAAGCAAATTTCATTTCTTCCAGCATATCAAGATTATTATTGGAAGCACACCCATCTGTACCCAAAGTCATTTTTATATTTTTTTTGTGTAATTTTTCATAGGGGAACACTCCGGATGATAGTTTCATATTTGATGTTGGATTATGAGACAATATTACTTCATAATCTTTCAAAATATCAATCTCATTATCGTCCAACCAAATGCAATGAGCGGCTATAACATTAGGTCCAAGAAATCCAATGTCTTTTAAATATTCAATTGGTCGCTTGCCATGTTTTTTCATACATTCTTCAACTTCATGATGTGTTTCTGAAAGATGAATATTGATCATCACATTATTTTCATTGGCAAAATCACTACACCATCTTAAAGATTCTTCAGACACTGTATAAATTGCATGAGGTCCGATCGCAAACTGTACTCTATCTGAATATTTTTTTGCTTCTCTGAAAATGGTTTCATTGACTTCTCTTTGCTGTTTCGCTGTTTCGGAATCAAACATATCTATCAACACAGCACAAATAGATGCACGAAGTCCCATTTCATCTGCTGCACGAGCCATACCATGAAAAAACCAATACATATCATTATAATAAACTGTTCCTGTTTTTATCATCTCTAAACATGCCAATTTGCTGCCAATATAAACATCTTCCTCTGATATGTTTTCTTCAAATGGCCATATTTTTTTCTCTAACCATTGATGAACATGCAAATCATCAGAATATCCTCGCATGAGAGTCATTGCTGCGTGTGTATGAGTATTATAAAAAGGTAGGATGGCTAATTTATCAGTTCCGTTAACAATGTTACAATTATCTTCCAGAATGTGTTTTGCTATTTTCTTTATTATATTCTTTTCTATAAGAATATCCTGAACTTCATTGTGAACTAAAACATTTTGAATTAAAGTATTCATAATAATAAATCTCCAATGAAAATATTTTAATGACATTCCCAAAGAGGACTTTGAGAGCGAATATTAAAATCTCTGTTTGTCATTTATAGTCATTTGACTTCGTCGTTATTAGTTGTCATTAAGGACGTTCTCCAAAAGGGCTTTGAGAGTGAGTATTAATTATTCTGCTATCCATTATTCTGCAAAACAATGAGTCTCTAAGGTCTTCCCCCCATTGTAAGAGCCATGATACTTTTAGCAGTGTGGAGACGATTTTCTGCTTCATCATAAATTATTGAAGCAGGTCCATCAATTACAGAATCTGTAACCTCATTTCCTCTGTCAGCAGGAAGTGCGTGCATATATTTTACTTCAGGTGATGCCAGTTTCATTCTATCTTCATCACATATCCAATTTTTATATTTTTCCAGGTTTGATTTCATTGCTTTTCTGTATTCTTCATTATCCTCAAATTCATCAAAGTTAGCAAAACCACCCCAGTTTTTAGGAATTACAATATGAGCACCTTCAAATCCTGTATTCATGTCATCGGTAAAAGATAATTTTCCACCACCTTTTTCAGCATTAAGTTGAGCTTTATCTACTATTTTTTTCATCAATGGAAATTCTTTAGGAGCGGCAACAGTTACATCCATTCCATATCTTGTCAAAAGTAAAATTTGTGTTTGTGGCACAGAAAGAGGTTTTGCGTGAGAAGTAGCATAAGCCCAGGAAATGGTAACTTTCAAGCCTTTCAGATTTTTTCCAAAATATTCCTGCATGGTCATCAGATCAGCAATACCTTGCATTGGATGATATAAATCATCCTGAAGTGACATGACAGGAACAGAAGACCATCGTGCTAATTCGTTTAAATACTCATTCCCAATACCATAGAAACAATTTCTACAGGCTATACCGTGACCCATCCTGGATAAAACCATGGCAGTATCTTTTGCTGACTCGCCATGAGAAAGTTGCATTTTGTCAGGGGTTAAATCATGAGCATGTCCACCTAATTGGGTAATGCCGGCTTCCATAGAATTCCTGGTTCTGGTTGATTGTTCAAAAAACATATTAAATAGAGTTTTGTCCGCAAGTAATCGATGTGATTCGCCTCTTGCAAATTTTCTTTTTAAATCACCCGCAGTCTCCAATGCCATATCAATTTCTTGCTTACTCCAATCATCCAATGTAATAAAATGTTTACCTCTCATAATTGTTGCAGACATCTTTTTACCTCCTGTTATTTTAAAATCTTATACATTAAAACGAAATTCAATCATATCTCCATCCTGAACAATATATTCTTTACCTTCCAGTCTGAGAGTTCCGGCATCTTTGCATGCCTTCATGCTGCCTTTTTCAATAAAATCATCATAGGCAACAACATTTGCACGAATAAAACCTTTTTCAATATCACTATGAATTGCACCACCGGCTATAGGAGCTTTCGAACCTTTTCTAATTGTCCATGACCGACATTCATCTTCACCTGATGTAAAAAAGGATATTAATCCCAATAAATCATAAGATTTTCTAATAAGGTTATTTAATGCAGGTTCTTCAATACCCAATTCTTCCATGAACATATCCTGCTCATCTTCATCCAGTTCAGCAATTTCTTTTTCTATTTCTGCACAAATCGCTGTCAATCCCGTTCCCGGTGTCAGCAAATTGTTATGTTTTTTTATAATATTTTTAGTATTAGCAATTTCATCTTCAGTAATATTTAAAACATATAGAATCGGTTTTTGACTTAAAAATTGAAAACCTCTTATTATCTTCTCTTCATTAGGAGAAATCTTCATCTCTCTTAAAGGTCTTTCTGTTTCAAGATGATCCCGACATTTTAATAATAAAGCCAATTCTTTTTCTTCTTCCGGTCTTTTAATTTTCATAATGGATTTTTGTAATTTTTCAATTCTTGTTTCCATAATAGTCATATCAGAAAGCAAAAATTCTGAGTTTACAAATTCTATATCTCCCTGTGGATCTATTCTATCAAAAGGATGAGGGAACATATCATTTTCGAAATCTCTGACGACAAGCAAAATTGCATCAACGGGTTTTAAATTTGCTAAAAAACCAGCAGGCATATTACCTGATTTTGCAGCTTCTTTTTCTAATCCCGGTACTTTGATATATTCTATAGTTGTGTTTACCTGTTTTTTAGGCTGGAATATTTCTGTTAATTTATCAAGTCTGTTATCCGGAACTAAAACCATTCCTTTTGCTGCTTTATTTCTACCTGAAAATTCGCCCGATGATTTACCAGGCATTAGAGTAGAAAAAATTGTGCTTTTCCCTGAATATGGTATTCCTACTATTCCAATTTGCATTTTATCTCCATTTTTCTTTTATTTTATTTTCCCAATTCAACTCAACTTCACTTCGTTTCGCAGAACACGCTATTTTTTTTGCTCACGGATCAACATGATTATCACGGTTAAATCTTTTTATTAATTCAACTAATTCAACTAATTTAACTAGTTCAACCAATTCAACCAACTTATCCAGCAATCCATCTTGCAATATCATTATAAAAAACCAGTACAGTTAACAACAATATTATCGCAAGCCCTACCTGTTGAATACGAATTTTGGTATTAATAGATAATGGTTTTCTGATAATTCCTTCTATTAGAATTACTATCAGATGTCCACCATCCAGAGCAGGTATAGGAAGAATATTCACAAAAGCCAAATTCACACTGATAATAGCCATAAAACCAAAAAGTGTAGCAAAACCAGATTTTGCAGATTCTCCGGCAAGTTTTGCAATCATAATCGGACCACCAAGATTTTTAACTGATTCAGCACCTGTAAGAACTGATTTCAAAGATACATAAGTAAGTTTGATCCAATAATAAGTCTGACCAAAACCATTACCTATTGCATCGCCCAAAGTAGCTTTTCTCTCAATATAATTACAGTTTATTCCGATCATACCTACTTCTTTAAACTTATTATCAGATAAAATCTTATTTGATACTGTGAGTATTTTTGCAGAAAATATCTCTGTTTCCCTCTGCCATTTAACAAATATTGTATCATTTGGATATTTATGAATAATTTCTGTCATGCTTGTCCAGTCAGAAACTTTAATATTATTCACTTCTAAAATTCTATCGCCTGATTGCATTCCGGCTGCAGCAGCAGGATAATCATCCAATACCTGGTTTAAAACAGGTGCTGAATCCGGCTCAACAATACCTTGTGAAAATGTAAGAATAGTAAACACCAAAAATGCCAATACTAAATTAAAAATTACTCCACCTGTTATAAAAATTGCTTTCTGAAAAGTATTTTTTGATGAAAAAGATTTTGGATCATCGGTAGTAGTTACTTCCTCTGTATCCATACTTTCATCAATTACTCCGGTAACTTTCACATAGCCACCAAGGGGAACTGCAGAAATGCAATATTCTGTTTCACCTATTTTCTTTTTTAATATTTTCGGTGGAAAACCAATTGAAAATGTTTCAACTCTCATTCCTGTTAATTTAGCAAAAACAAAATGCCCTAATTCATGGAAAAAGATTATTCCACCTAAGACAACAGCTATACCTATTATAGTCATCATAATTTTAAACCTATATTTTTTTCGTGTTAATCATTATCAAATTGCATCAACTGCAATATCCTTTAAAAACTCTTTTGGTGTTACAATAAATTTTTCTTTTGAAAAGTGTTTGATGTTTCCTGTTATTAAAACATTTGTATCAATAACCACTTTCATTTTATAAACTTTTCCTTGCCTCGATTATTTCATTTTGAATTTCCTCATCACTTAAAGTCATATTCCCGTTTTTAATTGAAATCTCATGCATTCGATTAACTCCACTAATTTCTCTATTCACGAACTCGATTCCTATTTGTTCAATATTTAAAATATCCTGTATATTAGGATTATCAATAATTGTAATATCTGACAATGCTTTTTCCACCAATCCCGGAATATCTGTAAATTTGATTTTATTATCCAAAAATGCATAGACAGCCTGTTCATTTACAACATTTAAAATCCCGGGTGCTGTTCCACCTCTTTCAAGTGATTCATAAGCAAGCCTGATACATGGAAACCTTTTATAATCCGGTGCTTCAAAATTTAATTCTGAAATTTTTGTAAAATCTGTATTTTCCCATGCAACATTCCGGCGTTCCGGATAAAAAATTGCATATTGAATTGGTAATTTCATATCTGGCAAACCAAGTTGTGCTTTCATTGATCCATCTATAAACTCAACCATTGAATGGATAATTGACTGAGGATGAATTATTATATCCACTTTTTCCAGTGGTATATCGAACAGCCATTTTGCTTCAATTACTTCCAGTCCTTTATTCATCATAGTTGCAGAATCAATTGTAATTTTACGACCCATGTTCCATGTTGGATGTTTAAGTGCATTTTCCGGTTTAATTTTCGAAAATTTTTCCAACGGATATTTCCTGAAAGGACCACCTGATCCAGTAAGTATCAAACGTTTTATTGATGAATGTTCTTCTCCAACAAGACATTGAAATATGGCACTATGCTCACTATCAACTGGAAGGATTGTAAGATTCTTTTCTTTTAGCATGCTCATAATAATGTCACCTGCCATTACCAGTGATTCCTTATTCGAAAGAGCAATATTATTCCCGGCTTGAATAGCAAGATAAGTAGGTTCTAAACCAGGGGCACCAACTATTGAATTTAATACCATATCCACATCATTTCGTCTGGATATTTCAAGTACACCTTCTCTTCCAGCCAAGACCTCTATTCCGGATGATTTTAACTCTCCTTTTACCAAACTATACTGTTTGTCATCTGCAATTGCAATTGCATTGGGATGAAACTTCAGTGCCTGTTCAACAAGTAACTTTCCGTTACTTCCTGCAGTCAAATATTTAACCTTCAAATCTTTTTTATTTGCTTCTACTACATTTAATGTATTTGTACCGATCGAACCGGTTGAACCTAATATTGATATATTTTTCATAATTATAGAATTCCTGAAAGTATAAAGTTTATCATTACTAATTCAGGTGACAGATCTATTTCTGTTCCAATTTTTAAGATATTAACGTTTTTAAAAATTCCTGCTCTTAAGTGATAAAGTGTACTTTTTTTTACTTTTTGAAAATTATCTAATGGATCAGCACAATCATCAATATGAACTTTGACCCTTAAATAATGGGACGATATCCCATAAAAATATTCAAAATGCTTTTTGATAAAATATTTACCATAAGTAAATCCAATATCCCTCATATGAAAATCATCAGGACCATTTAAGTGGTTCACCCTAAAAGTAAAAAAACCTTTTTTCTCTTCTTCACCCCAGGTATAATTAAACGCAGAACCAAAATTTTCAATATTATCATTTTTCCATTTTCCATTACTGATTTGACCAATTATAGAAAGGTTGCTGGAAATTACAATACCACAAAAAAATGATGGAATAATTAATCCTTGGGATTTATCATATGTTTTATATCCATTAACCAATTTTGCACCAAATAATAATTTTCTTGATGAAGAAAAGGAAACTATCGGAGAAGGTACTTCATTCTGACAGACTAAAACTGAAAGCACAGGTTTCATCTCTTCTCTAATATTACTCTTTTCAATTCCAGAGAGATCAAGTTCCTGTGCAAAAATGTTTCTTACTAAAAGTAGTAAAAAAAATATTTTGAATTTATTATTAATTAAGTTCAATCTAAATTTCTATCTAATTATACCTCTATTACTATTTTCAATAAAATCAAGTATTGTTTTTACTTCATCAGTACTTTCAACAGTATTCTTTATTTCTGCAACTGCATCAGAAACATTAAATTTAGACCTATATATAAGATTATATATTGTTTTAATAACGTTTAAGTTTTCTTTTGAAAAACCACGTCGTTTTAATCCAACCAGATTAATACCTGTATATCGCAGAGGATCTCCGGCAGCCATGATATACGGTGGTACATCTTTTGGAGTACGCCATCCGCCACCAACAATTGCGTGACAACCGATTTTTACAAATTGGTGAATTCCAACCATTCCTCCTATAATAGCCCAATCATCTATGACTACATGACCGGCAGCTGTAACAGCATTTGCAAGGATACAATGATTACCAATTATACAATCATGGGCTACATGAGCATAAGCCATCAACAGACAGTCTGAACCAACAATTGTTTTCCATCTGTCTTCAGTACCACGGTGAATTGTTACAAATTCACGAATTACAGTTCTATCCCCAATTTCAGTTGATGTAATTTCGCCATGAAACTTCAGATCCTGAGGAACCTCTCCAATACTGGCAGAATGATATATTTTACAATCTTTTCCAATAGTTGTTGCAGGGGCGATTACAACATGAGCACCAATTTCACAACCATTACCTATAGTCACATTTTCCTGAATCCAGGAATATGGACCAATTTTAACATTTTGTCCAATTGTCGCTTTTTCACTGATTATTGCAGTTGGGTGAATAGTCATTATTTATTCCCTGTCACGATCTACAACAGAAGCCATAAGTTCTGCTTCGCAAACCATCTCACCATCGACATAAGCCTTACCGGCTATTTTACTCATTCTTAATCTATACTTAACGAGTTCAACTTTGAAATGTAATTGATCACCAGGTACAACAGGTTTTCTGAAACGTACTTTATCGATAGCAGTAAAAAATACAAGTTTATCTTCAGAATGTTCTTCAGAATCCAATAATAATAAGCACGCTGATTGAGCCATAGCTTCAACAATAAGAACTCCCGGCATTACAGGATCACTTGGAAAGTGCCCCTGGAAAAATTGCTCATTCATTGTAACATTTTTATAAGAATGAACTTTTTTCTTAGGTGTAAAATCAACTATTCTGTCTATTAATAAAAACGGATATCTGTGAGGTAATATGTTCATTATTCCTTTGATATCCATAAATGCTTTACTGTCTAACGGTTTTTTTTGAAATTTGTTCTGAATGGTTTTTTTATCATATTCCTGTTTGATTTTTTTAACCAATTCTACATTATGTTTATGTCCACTTCTAGCAGCCAGCACATGCCCCTGTATTGGAATCCCAAGTAAAGCAAGATCACCAACTAAATCAAGAACCTTATGACGCACAGCCTCATTGTCAAACCGAAGTTCAGTATTATTCAACAGACCATTATCACCAAGAGTAACATCCTGAGTGATAGTGAATAGTTTTTTTATTCTGTCAATTTCTTTTTGATTAATTACTTTGTCAATAAAAACTAAAGCATTATCAACATCTCCACCCTTGACAAGTCCCGCTTCCTTGAGATGTTCAACTTCACTTAAAAAGCAAAACGTTCTCGCTGAAGCATATTCTTCTTCAAATTCTTCGAATAAATCATAGGTTGCAGAATATTGAGCACCTAAATCAGTGATTTTATAATCAACCATACATGTAATTGAAAAAGATTCTGCCGGCAAAATATGAATCTCTGATTCACTATCCTGATCACCTAATCTAATAATTTTATCAATTACTAAGACAGGTTGAGGTATATTTTGTTCTTCAATTCCGGCTTTTTTAATAGCTTTTACAAATTCAATTGCACTTCCATCACATACAGGAGGTTCAATATTATCTACTTCAATATATGCATTGTTAACACCCATACCGGCCAAAGCAGCTAAAACATGTTCAACTGTATGCATTTTATGACCATTTTGTTGAATAGTAGTTCCTCTGGAAATATCCACTACATGTTCGATATCCGCTACAATTTGAGGATTATTTTCTATATCTGTTCGGACAAAAATGTATCCTGTATTTTCAGGTGCCGGTTTAAAAGTAACTGTACTAGCAACGCCAGTATGAAGTCCTTTCCCGGAAACAGAAACAGGATTCTTTATTGTTCTCTGATTTCTCACTATTTGTCCTTTTCTTTTAAAAGTTCTTCGATTTTTTTCAATCTTTTCTTGAAATCCGGTAATAACCTAATATTAGCAATCTCTTTTACTTTTTCTTTGTATAATGTTGCAGGATAACCAAACCAAAATTCACCTGGAGCAATATCTTTTGTGATACCAGATTTTCCTCCGATTATTGCTCCATCGCCAATTTTTATATGCCCGGTTATTCCAACCTGGGCAGCAACAGTTACACTATTTCCAATTCTGGTGCTACCAGCTATTCCGGTTTGGCCTGCGATAAAACAATTTGTCCCGATTTTTACATTATGAGCTACCTGAATGAGATTGTCCAATTTTGTACCATATCCAATACAGGTGTTTCCAATTGTCCCTCTATCTATAGAACAATTGGATCCAATCTCAACATTTTGACCAATTTCAACACCACCGGATTGAGGTATTTTACTAATTCCATTATTCTGACGAACAAAACCAAAACCATCACTCCCAATTACAGTACCACTATGGATGATACAATTTGCACCAATTTTACAACCATGATAAACTGTTACATTGGAATAAATTATGGACTTCGCTCCAATCCGGGATTTTTGCCCTATATAGGAATTTGCGTAAAGATATGCACCATTTTCTATAACAGAATTATCCTCAACAATTACATTAGGTCCGATGAAAATATCTGAACCTAGTATTGCTTTTTTTGAAACAATTGCTGATTTATGAATTCCGGGTTTTTTCAAAGGAGTTTCCGGACGAAATTTGGCAATCATTAATGAAAATGCAAAATTTGGATTTTCAACTTTTATCAGATTTTTATAATTTCCTGTAAAATCTTTTGACACAATGATTGCCTCGGCATTTGTGGTCTCTATATATTTTGTGTATTTTTTATTTGCAAGAAAGGTTAATTCACCTTCTTTTGCATTCTGAATTTCTGCAATATCACGGATGTTTGCAGAACTATTTCCCACTACTTCTCCGGACACTAATTCTGCTAACTGGGCAAGAGTAAAGGTCATTCTTCTTTTGACCTTTCAAGTTGATAAAGTATTTTTTCAGTAATATCATGAACAGGTTCAGCATAAAGTATATTTCCTGCAACTGTATCAAAAACAAAATCATAATTATTTTCTGATGCTACTTCACTAATAACTTTTTTCACTTTTTCCAGTACCGGTCCAATAATCTCATTTTGTTTTCTGTAGATTTCACCCTGTGGTCCCATTTTGTCTTTTTGGAAAACCTGGATACTTTGTTGTAATTGAAGCATTTCAGTTTCTTTTTCTTTTCTACGAGGTTCACTCATAATCATTTTTTGTCTTTCATATGACTTGTTCAGACTATCAAGTTTGACTAACATTAATTGATATTCATCTTGAATTTTTTTGGCTTCAATGTCCAATTTCGCCTGTGCTTCCTGTGCTTCTTTAAATCCTGCTAAAATTTGGTCAGAATTAACAAAAGCAATTTTTAAATCAGCAGCAAATGCTGTGTTTACTAAACCAAATACAAGTACACTTGT
>JAOZSG010000095.1:0-3556 GCA_029939785.1 Fidelibacterota bacterium
ATTAATCCGATTACTATAAACACAAAAGCCCAACGCTTATACCCCCATACATCGATAATCAGATAAAAAATAGATAATAATATAAGACTCCAACCTCCAACATAAATCACAAATGAACTTGTCCATAGGTTTTTATTAATTGGGAAAGCCATATTCCATAACAGTCCCAGACCCAAAAACACTACGCCAGCCAGCCCGATTAAAATACCCTTTTTAAGCATAGTTAATTCTTTATGATCAGAACGGAGAAAATGTCCGGCAAAAACACCGAGCAATGCAGTAGAAACAGCTGGAAAAGTAGATAAAATTCCTTCAGGATCCATACTACCAAATAATAACCTGCCAGGCAAAAATAATCTGTCAATATAGCCTGCAAAATTACCTTCTCTTGTTAATACACCTGCTCCAAATCCGGGAACGGGTATAAGCTTCATTACTGCCCAATAACCAATAAGAATGCCTCCAAACCAAATTATCTGCCCTTTTTTATCAGTATTCATAAAAATAATGACGGCAAATAACCAGGCTATTCCTATTCGTCCCAGTACACTCCCAAATCTCAATTTTTCCCAATTCAAATCAAATAGTCCATTATACACTAAACCAAGGAGTATTAATAATAAACATCTTTTTATCGAATGTAAATATATTGCTTTTCTATCATCACCTCTTTCTAATCGTTTCCCGATAGAATAAGGCATAGCAACTCCGGCAATAAATAAAAATAATGGGAAAATCATATCCCAAAAAGCAAAACCATGCCATTGTTTATGAACTAATTGTGTAGATATTGCATTCAAAACATCCCAATCAGTATAAACTGATAAAGCTTTTATTAATCCTGCTCCTCCGGCAAGCATGAACATATCAAAGCCCCTTAAGGCATCAAGTGAAATCAATCTTTGCGATTTTGTTTCCCTGCTTTTTGTTAAATCATCTTGTTGGTTCATAATTTCATCTCTTTTCTATTTTGTTTAATTCAAGGATTTTTTATCTATGTTAATTAAAACAATCCATAAATTAATTATTTAAATTTCTTCATTCTTATAAACATCCAAAAAATCATCATTTGTTTCTTTCATCCAATTTATGAGTAATTTTTTATGATTATTTCTTAAAGTCTGCATAGATGGTTCATTAACTAAATTCTGAGTCTCACCAGGATCCTTTAACATATCAAAAAGCTGCTCATTTCTTTCACCTTTGGAATACAGATTGTATTTATAGCGATCAGTCCGACACATACGACCTTTCCAATCTGGATTTTTGGGATCAGTAGCAAGTTCAGTGACAACAAATTCTCTCCAATCTGAATTAGGATCATCCAGAATTGTCCGCAAACTTTCTCCTCTGGTATTCTTTGGGGATGGGATACCGGCATAATCACAGAAAGTTGGCAAAACATCCAATCCTGATACCAGATGTTTTGAATCTACTACACCCGCAGGGATTTTCCCTTTCCAACTGATAATAAAAGGAACAGCGACTGATTCTTCATACAAACTTAACTTTGCCGCCCATTTATGTGATGCCACACCATCACCATGATCACTTGTAAAAATGATAATTGTCTTTTCCAACAATCCCTTTTCTTCCAATGCATTGACAACACGTCCAACCTGTTTATCAACCCGTTCTGTCATACGATTATATTCATAAATATATCTCTGCCAGTCTTTTTTGACAAAATCCTTTGTCAGAATAATTTCATCACCATAATATTTCTGCTTCCGTTTTTTTTGAAGTAATTCCGGTTCCATAGGATCTACATCAAAATTTGCCGGTAGAGGTGGTAATTTTTCATCTATTTCCGGTTCAAGAAATTTTTCCGGCTTTCGTGGTACGTAACAAACATCATGAGGATTACAAAATGAAACAGCAAGCAGAAATGGTTTTTTATCCGAATAGTTTTTTATGTATTTTACAGCAGAGTCTGCAAGTGGTTCATCAGTAACATCTCCATATCCCCATTCAGGATAATTTTTAGTAGAATCATAAAAAGGTAATAAATCAAACCCATTAATAGAATTATCTGAACTGTTAGCTCTGAGTGGATAACTTTCCGGCAAATGCCATTTTCCTGCCCATACAGTGTTATAATCGGCAGAACGAAAAATATCTCCCATATTTTGAAAATTAAAATCAGGGATAGCAATACTGCGTATCGGATTAAAATTATATCCGGTTTCATGAGGCATACGACTAGAAACCAAACTACTTCGTGACGGTCCGCAAACCGGAGAAGTACAATAAGATTTTTCAAACCGAACACCCTTTGCAGCAAGATTATCCATTGCCGGTGTTTTTAGATGTACATTACCGCTACAACCCATTGTTTTTATAGTTTGTTGATCAGTAAAAACAAACAGAACATTAGGTCTCTCATGATTTTTATTTTTCGCTTTAATCTCACTTATCGGTGTGGTCAGTATTGCTGTTGCTACTATACCACTTGTTCTTAAAAATTCCCGTCTATCCATATTATTCCTCTATCCTCCTAAACCATAAATGATTATTTTTTTAATTATTATTCTTTATTTCTCCAAATATCCATCAAAGTTTTCTGTTTTTTCATTTTCGCCTTTATAAGTTATAGGCTTAGGATCAAGTAGGTTCACAACTTTATCTTTTATAGAAAAAGCAAAAAAGTGATTTCCGGCAGGATTATAATGGCCAATAAAATAGCGTTTAAAATATTCATCAATCGTTAAATTAAAAGATTTATAATCTTCTGCATGTATAACATTCATATCAACATAATTATAATTATTATCTACCAGGTAATCTACAATTTCCTGATCATTCCGTATTTCACCTTTTATCAAAGATTTTGTAACCCAATAAGGATCAAACACAACTACAAGTAATTTTTTCTTATTTCTTTCAGTGTATTCCTTAACTTTTTTTAGAATATGCTTAGTAGATGCAAATGCATATCTATTCCGTAAAACAGTAATATCTTTTCTTAACTCATCTTCATTTTTAAAATTTATTGACGGTAATCCGAGTATTTCTGCCAGTTTTTGGAGATGATCTTTATTAAGTCCGTTTATACCTTTTCTAAGATAGACAGTCATCTGTATCATCAGATTATCTTTAGTATTTTCATACATAAAATCGGCATCCATCATCTTATACATAGATTCCGGTGTGGATAATAAATTTTCTTTCTCTTCAAAATTTCCGGTTTCCACATTCATTTCCAAATGAGACCAAAAATTGTTATGAAATCTTCTTCCACCACGATTATTCCAGTTGGAATAAAATGTAACATAACGACAATTCATCAGACTTCGATGATGATCATCACCCCAAATATAAAAAATTATATTGTCAGCTTTATTATCAGTTTTTTCTTCCCGAATCATTCTTCTATATGCCTGAAAAACTCCATATCCTCCCATTCCATAATTTCGTACTGGTTCTCCAAGATGAGCGGCAAGATATTCCTGCCAGGTTTCACCATCACTAACCTGTGAACTATATGTAAAACTATTTCCATAAGTATTAATTCGACATGGCAAATTTTTATACATATGCATTGTTCTGGCACCAA
>JAOZSG010000095.1:3566-10760 GCA_029939785.1 Fidelibacterota bacterium
CTACTGTAGAAATATACTTACTGCTATCCATCGCTCCCGGTAAAATATCATTCCCCAATATATACCCCAACTCTGAATCAAACTGTGCCCATGAATATTGTTTAGCATCTAAAAAAACATCAATTTCACTTTTCTTAAGAATACTTTTCCTAAGATATTTTTCAAAACTTTCTGCCTTTTGAGCAAACAAATTATAATGAGACACGTGAATAAGAGTAATTAATAAAAAGAGAGTCAATATCATTTTGTTTTTCATCATTTTTCTTTCTTTACTTTATACAGTATTTACCAGATTGTATTTATTTGAAATATTGGATACGGTGTTTTTTCCAACACTCCATTACTCCAAAACTCCATTACTCCAAAACTCCAATCAAGTATCAATCTAAAATCTCACATATTTTCATAAACTTTTTAAAAACAGTTGTGATGTCGGTGGTTCTGAATCTGTCACCCAACGTGCCTTATAAAAACTCTCTCCGGGAAAATGAATTTCTTTTTGAGGATTTTCAAATCGTATATATTCGGTATGAGCTTTCCCTGAATCAGCATGAATATATACTAATTGGTTAGTAACAGGATTTATCATTACACTTTTCACATGCTCTGAACCGGCAAGAGTTTCGAATTCGGTAAAAGTCCTTTTATCTCTATCAAAGATCCAAACATTCTCATTTTCTGTAATAGACAGATCCGGTGAATTGGGTACTCTCTGTAGATCATGTCCACTTATTCCCGGTATTTTATACGTGTCTGTTTTTTTTAATGCCGGAGATTCGCTATCCCAATTTTCAAGAGCATATGCCCGAAGTTCATCATATCCTAATGCCCATAATATTTCTCTTTTTTCATCCCAAATTACACCATGTCCGGAATAAAGAGAATCTTTATGGATAATATGGTTTGATTTATTGAGATCATAGATGTTAAGACAATTCCCATTTTTCGCAGTAGATCCAGCCACAACAACCCTATTATTAGGAAGTAATTCTGCTGAATGTGCATTAGGTATTTGAGCGTAAAACATAACTTTTTTTGATTTTCGATCAACTAAAGCAACACCACCTCGCCAGGATGCAGTAATGAGTATCTGTTTGCCATGATTTACGGATTTGCATTCATCAGTAGCAAAAAGAAATTGTGCCAAACTATCCGGTAGTCCTTCTGCATCTTGTTCTGTCCAACTCCAAACTTTTGTAAATGTAGTATCAATTGTATTGGAAAATTGTAAAATTGATACTTCCTGCTGCCCACAAAGGATTAACTCACTGACCTGGTTATTTGCTTTTTTACTGCAACCGGTTATTAATACTATGAATAGCAAAGAGAATAAAAACATAATATTTTTGTGAAATAATTTTGTCATTTTAAAATTCCTTTTATTTCTATCATTAATGAACTTGTAAAAAGTATTTTTAACCGCTATGCTTCATAATGTTTCGCATAACACAGCAAGGCTCACAAAAGAATCAATGGTTAAAATTTCCTTTGCGATCTTTGCCAGTCAGCAGCCTGATTTACAACGTACTTAGCGGTTAATTCTTAACTTTTTACGAATCTGTCATCATTGATTAAATACTTTCTCTGTTACAGGTCCATGATAAATTTGTTTACCATTCCACATTACCTTAACCTCTCCACTTAATCCTAAACCATTTTTACCCATATTCACTTTAATTTTTGATGTACCTGTTGATTTTATATTAATCCTGTTATCAATCAGATCAACATCTAATTTTGGAAAATCTGTTACAATATGTTCCAAATCCATAATCTCTACACCATTTCTTCCATTATGACGTCTTGATGAAGCCATATAAGTAAACTTTTTCAATGAAGGTCGGGTATGAGACAAAAGCCAGTCATAAACATGATGAACCTCATGTTTTGTTATATTATGACCACGATCCGGTATTATTTCTATTTGTGGTTTGTTTCCGGCCTTTTCCAATGCAGTCTGCATATTGTAAGCATAAGTTACAGGAACAGTACCATCTTTTTCACCATGCCAAATAAGAACAGGTATTTTATCTATATTTTCCGCAAATCCAAATTCTGACGGTGCTCCTCTGTCTCCACCGGAACAAATAGCAATAGCTGCCCAGTGTTCAGGTACAAAAGCCGATAACATCCATGTCCCATATCCACCCATTGAAAAACCGGTTAAATACTGTTGAGATTCATCAATATTAAACATTTTTTTTGCATCATTCATCACGTCCCAGACATCAGATTCTGCTACTCCATGATATCTAAAATTACCACGTCCCCATGGAGCCACAATAAAAGAGTTAACATTATTGTCCAGGTTATCTCCATTATTATTTCTAAATAATCCGATAAAAAAATCAAGTGCATAAGGACTTCCACTCCCATGTAAATCCATAATTAAAGGATATGTCTTATTTTTGTCCCAATTTACAGGAAGAGTCAATCGATAAAATTGCAAACTACGATCACTACCTGAAACAAAAGATATAAGTAATGAAGTTCTTCCGTTTTCATAATCTGACCATGTAAACTTTTGATTTTTCAATCCATGGACAATATCTGTGATATATTCATATACTTTTTGAATATATACGGGATTTTCATATAATAGACTAAAAGATTTATTCCATTCATCATTTATTATTGCTTTCAACGACATCAGGTGTTTGGTATATAAGGGATGCGGCGAAGTGCTGATCTGCTGACTGATTATATCTTGAAATTCACTGAATATGTCATCAGGAGAACTAAGTATAATTTCTTTACTTTGCAGTCTTTTATTTTTTCTTTTAATGGAAATTAATAGTTTTTCACTATTACTGATAAGTTCGCCAGGTTTAACAAAAATAGAATACCGTTGTAAGGTCTGATTTTTTTTTGATCCAGAATATTCAATATTATATTGATAATTTTTATAGTTGGCGTAAATTTTCCCGGATTTTTTGGAATTGATTGCGACAATTACTTCTGCTTTATCATTTACTGTCCAGATTCTATTCTTTACTGAATGAATAGACATAAAGGATTCATTTGGTTTGCCGATTCGAAGCCGTTTAAACAGACCCGGTCTCAAATTTCCACCAGCACCATCTCCCCAATAAATTCGTTTTTGTTTTGGTCCTTTATCAGTATCATTAATTTGAAATGCAAGACCAATATATGGTGAAATACCGGCAAGAGTCTGAAAACCTTCCCAGGGTAATCGTATATCATAAGTCGTTGTTTGTTTTTCATCATTCCGATTAATATCCAATTTTATTCTTGTAAAAGCACCTGCACCGTCCGGATGACCATAATAATGTGCCCATGCTTTAGGACCTTCCGGTGTAAGTGCAACAGTTATAGATGCATCACCGGGACCTGTATAAGCCATGTTTTTTTCCTGTCCCCTGTTCCCATCACCATTGGCATCTATACCAAACTGGATTGCATCACCATCATAAATATTAGGTCCTGACTGATTATTTATATGATAATCATCAGTAATAACAACACGTATAATAATCTCATCTTTATTAATACCAACCCACCCATTTGCAGCTGTTTCAGAATCATTTGACCTGATTGTAAATAAAGGCTTATTTTTCAATATGGATTTAATATTTTTACCAACCCATTGTACTTCGGGCAAAGACCTGTCAATAGTTTCATCTGAAATCTGCACAATTTCTAATTCAGATTTTCCGGCAGATTGAATTTTTTCAGGTAAAGAGTATGAGATTATCATACATCCTATTAAAAAATATTTTATCAACTTCCTCATTTTATACCTTTCTTCTTTTAAAGTATCTATTTCTATTCTAATTCTATAGTATAACTCTTTTATTCAATAAATACTGTGTCATTATTTTGTCCTGTTTTTTTTAGACAGGATTAACTGGATTTACAGGATAACTATTTTCTATTATTTGCTTTCAATTTCCCTTTTTGCTCAAATTCAATAATATAACTCTTTCCTCCGATAAATACTCCGTCATTGTTATACCCTGTTGTTAAATTATCTGCTGATTTAGCTGCTGTAGTTATCAGTAATTTATTTGCTCCAAAAGCCAAACTTGATGGCTGTTTTGCAGGAATCGCTATTCTTTCTAAAATTTCACCGGATGAAGATAGTTTCATAATTTGACTTCCTCCCCAGCATGCTATCCAAATATTATCATTGGTATCAACTTCCAACCCATCAGGACAACCGTCATTTTCCTCCATTTTAAAAAATAATCTACCGTTTTGAATTTCTCCTGTTTTCATATTGTATTCATACTTTGTAATTATTCCCGGAATTGAATCTGTATGATAAAAAATACGATTGTCACCGGAAAATCCCATACCATTTGTAATTCTCAGATTTCGAAGAATTACCATAGGTTCTTTACCTGTTTCAAATCGATATAACTTACCTCTTGAACATGTTGCATCCAATGTTCCAGCCCATAATCGTCCGGCTGAATCCATGATAGCATCATTAAATCTCTCTCCTGTTTCAAAATTCATATCATACATTATTTCAACTTTTTGGGTTTTCAATGTCAAACGTCTAACATCTTTATCTGTAAAAAGTATTAATGTATTATCTTCATCAAGCAGCATTCCTCCAATTTGGCATTCTGTCTCATATATCAATTCCACTTTTTTATTATCAGGATAATATTTATAAATTTTTCCGAGTATAATATCAGACCAATAGAAACAATTATTCTGTTCATCCCAAACAGGACATTCACCTAATTGGCAAATTGAATGTTCTAATTCCTTAATTTTCATATTGCATCACATATTTTATTAAATCAATTAATGAAACTGTGGCTAAGCCTATTGATGTATCACAACAACCATAATAAATATGAACAATTCCATCAACAACAGGAGAGGCAGTTGGAAAAATAACATTTGGGATATATAATCCAACCTTCTCATAATATTCTTCAGGTTCCATAATAAAATTTGGACATCTGGCAATAACTTTCGTCGGATCATTGAGATCAAGCATCATTGCACTCATACGATAACAAACTCTTCGGACAGAAGTATCCTGGGTTTCAACACCATGATACAAAACAAGCCAACCATATTTAGTCTTTATTGGCGGAGTTGATCCTCCTATACGATTATTTTCCCAATCCAATTCTGGTCTGATTACAACCTCCGGTTCTGACCAGTTAATAAAATCTTCTGAATAGCTGATTTGAATTGCAGGATGAGTTTTATGTTGTGCATTAGTAGTAACAAATCCACTGGGACGACGTAATACTGCATATTTTCCATTAATTTTTTCCGGAAATAAAATAACATTACGGTCGTCAATATCTTTAGAATTCACCCATGAAAGAAATTTCCAATTTTTCAAATCATCAGAAACAGCAATCCCGGAACGTGTTTGATTTTCACTTTCATCTCCATCAAAACCCGGAAATTCTGCCTGGCTTGATTCCGGAACTCCCAGCCCTGTAGGATTTGAATTCCATGCGTATGGTCTATAAGCAAATGTTATATAATATTTCTCTTCAATTTTAACGATTCTCGGATCCTGAATACTTCCGTGTTTACTTCCGATCATTTCCGGAGTCAGTACAGGTTTATCAGATGAATGCTCAAAATGAATTCCATCATCACTTTCCAACATTCCAAAATAATTATAAAATGGACGCAAGCCACCTGCTGCTCGCTCATACATGTAAAACTTTTTATCCTCATAAATAACAGCCGGATTAAATGAGTTTGACATTCTCCAGTGAAATTTTCCCGGTATTACAATAGGATTTTCTGAACATCTCTTAATTTTTAACTTCATAGAATACCCTTACATTTTAATTAAATTTTTAATTTGAGGTATATTTCTGTCTAATGTAAAATCAAACGCCTCCTGGATATTGTCCAGAGGAAAAATTTTGGAAACTATTTCCAATGGATTAACTTTTTTCTCATTTATAAGCCTTGCTCCAACCTCAAACATATTAATATCAAATGGAGTCATTCCTTGAATTTTAACCCCAGGTTCCCAGGTTCCGGGACGGACAAACAACTGAAATGGTGATAACATCATTGCTTCCGGACTCAAACCCAAAGCACAAAGTGTTTTCCCGGGCTTTAAAACTTTGTTACATGCCAGCATACTCGCATTAACTCCCGCACATTCCAAAGAAAAATCAACTTTCTCACCAACTTCTTTTTCAACTATTGCAACAATTTCTTCTGAAGATTTATCACTGGGATCCAAAACATAATCGGCTCCAAATTCTTTTGCTTTATTACGTCGAAATTCATTTCGATTTGCTGCAATAATTTTTCTTGCTCCAAAAGATTGTAAAGCCTGAATTGCGAGCAGTCCAATCGATCCACAACCTGAAACATAAACAGTATCTCCAATTTTAAAATCACAATAGCGAATTCCACAAAGAACTACAGCTAATGGTTCAAGAAGTGCTGCCTCTTTTAAATCAACATTATCTGCAAGTTTTATACAACGCTCTTCAGATTCAACAGTATATTCAGAAAAGCCTAATGCTTCATAAGAGTGAACAGCAACTTTATCCCCAATTTTAAACTTCGTAATATCTTTGCCTATTTCTGTTACAACTCCTGATATTTCATGTCCAAAACAGTGTGAAAAATCTCCGGACTTATGAAATTCTTCCAGATCCGATCCACATATTCCACAATATGCAATTTTAACTTTTATCTGATTATCACCGGGACAAGGTTCAGGAACATTGATAATCTCTATTTTTTTATTTGCAATTATTTTTGCTCTTTTCATAGTATTCTCTTTATTTTAATATTTCATCCATTGACAACTTCGTAAAAAGTAAAAATTTTAACGCCAGTCAAAAGCCTGGTTTAGCAACAAAGGACGCAGAGGATGTTGTAAATCCGGCTACCGACGGGCAAAGCCCCGCACAAATTTATTGTATTTTTAAACTATAGTCTCTGCGATCTCTGCGTTAAAAAATACTTTTTACGATTTCATCATCCATTTATATCTTTATATTCTTTAGGTCCAAATTCAATCATAAAATTATATGGATAATTAACATCTATTTTACTTACTTTATTTAATCTATCCATTTGATTTTGGTTGAGTGTCCAACCAAAAGCACCCAAATTATCTTCAAGCTGTTTTATTGTTCGAACACCTAAAATAGGAATTTTCTTTCCAGGTCTTTCAACAATCCATCTTAAAGCAACCTGTGCAACTGTTTTCCCAAG
>JAOZSG010000096.1:0-3966 GCA_029939785.1 Fidelibacterota bacterium
CGCCATTCCTGTTGCAGAAAATGCTTTAGGAGGTAACTCTTATAGACCGGGTGATATTATAGAAATGTATAATGGTAAATTTGTTGAAATTCATAATACAGATGCAGAAGGAAGATTATTATTAGCTGATGCCCTTGCATATTTGGTGAAAAATTATAACCCTTCTCATTTGTTGGATATTGCTACGCTAACCGGAGCAGTTTTATATGCATTAGGAACAGCAGCATCTGCAGTGATAAGTAATAATAAGGTTATGATTAACAAAATAAAAAAAGTAGCAGATATCACAGGTGAAAAAGTTTGGGAGTTACCAATTTATGAGGAATATACTGAAGCAATTAAAAGTGAAATAGCTGATCTAAAAAATATTGGAACAAGAGGAGAAGCATCAATTTCTACTGCTGCAGCATTTTTACAGGAATTTGTTGGTAAAATTCCGTGGGTGCATATTGATATAGCCGGAGTAGCATGGGGAAAAACAAAAAAATCATACAATCCATCTGAAGTAACCGGTTAAGGTGTAAGGTTATTATATAATTATTTAATCAATATTTAATAGGTAATATAATGATAATATGTGAAATATGTGGTAATGAAATAAATATGTTAGACGAAAACTGTCCTTTTTGCAATAACAGAATAAAAGTAAAAAATAAAAATAAAATAGGTCCTATAAAAATATTTGAAACGATAAATATCAAGGAAGATATGCCAATAGCAAAGGATGCAATTCGTGATATGAAAAAAAAAATACGATCTGTTAAACAAAAAGGTGTCAAAGTTGTCAAATTGATTCATGGTTGGGGATCTACCGGTAAAGGAGGAGTACTCCGGGTTGCTATCAGAAATGAATTGCAAAAAATGAAAAATATAGGAATTATCAATGATTATATTAAGGGTGAAGATTTTTCAAAAATAGGGAATAAACAGTTGCTACAGAGATTTCCGGAATTAAAAAATGACAGTGATCTCAGTAAAAAGAACAAAGGAATAACAATCGTAGTAAATTAAAGATTAATCACCAATTTGTTCTGCAATAAATTGTGCTTTTTTGAATAACTTGTTGTTATTACTAGCATTTTTCCATTGATCCAGAAAATGATTTACATAATATTTCGCTTCTTCAAAATTATTCATTTTATAATAAAAAGTACTAATATAAAAAAGTGCGTACGCATCATTTGGATTTCTTGAGAGTGTACATTCAAGTTCGCTTATAGCTTCTTCTTGTTGACCGGCATTAAACATTGATATAAGTTTATGTATTTTAAGAAGACTGGTATAATATTTTTCTTCCATTATTGATATTGCTATATCATATTTTTCAATAGCTTCATCATAATTTTTTTGATGATAAAAAAGTTCTCCTTCTAAAATATTTGTAATATATATAATAGATTTTTTGGATGTATTTTGGGATGATTTAGTTTGTCGCTTTTTAATGCTATTTATTTTTTCAGATGCTAACTCAAAATTATCTTTGCAAAGATTGATTCGAACTTCCAAATAATCTCTGGTTAAAGGATTTATTTTATCTTTGATTCTATCAAACTCTTTTTCCAGACCCAATATGTCCTTTTGCCTGAAATAATAATCAATAAGAGTTGTGTTTGCCATCTTTGAGGCAGTTTTCTGAGTATGTTTCATTGTACTAAGTTTTGCAAATTTAAGTGACTTTTCTAATTGTCCAAGATTAAAATATGAAATTGATAATCGTGTATAAATTGTTGATGCAAGGACAGAATTAGTTTCAATCTGATCTTTTTTTGTTTCTAATATATTTTCGAGTAATTCAATAGCTTCATTATATTTACCGGTTAAAGTATAAAATTCAGCCATGCTATCATAAGGATTAATCTGGTTTGGTGCTTTCTCAATATATTTTTTAAAATAATTGTGGGCATCTTTGTTATATCCCTGATTGAAATAGCTATATCCAATCATATTATAAGCCATGTAATAATCAGGGGAAGACTCTAAAATATCCAGAAATATTTCACGTGCAATTTTAAAATTTTTTCTATTAAATTGAATTAATGCGTTAATTTTTTTTACTTCAATATCATTTGGATATTCGTATAATAATGAATCTGTGGTTTGTTCAAGTTTTTTGTATTCTTTATAGATTAGATATTTAGTATATCGTATTCTGAGTTTTTCATATCTGGTTGTATTTTCAATCAAATCCCATGATAGGTTAATAAAATAGTTGGCACTATCTTCTTTGCCAGTTCTAATATTTGCAAGTGCGATTTGCATTGATGCCATTGCAAAATTTGGATCAATTTCAAAGGATTTTTTAAAATTATCAATAGCTCCTTCATAATAAAGTTTATCCAAATCTTTAATGCCTTCGAGATAATATTTTTCTGCTTCCTGAGATTTTGTGCTAAGTTTTGTATTGGTTGAGCAGGAATGAATGTATATTACTGAAGAAAAAAGTAGTAGGACGAGGAGTATTTTTTGTTTCATTTTTTACCTATAATTATTTCAGACAAATCTATTATGAGTTATATATAAAAAGCAATTAATATCTTTTTATAATTAGATATGATGAATATTTTTATAAATAGTTGTCATTCGCTTAAAAATTAATTGCTTTTCATTTTTTCAACATAATTAATATATTTACGGTGTTTAAATTATTTTGAAAGGTAAAATATGAGTTCTATAAAACAGGCTATTATTGTCCACTATACTTTACCACCGGTTGTTGGTGGTGTTGAATATTTGTTACAACCATTATCTGAAGAATTTACATCTAATGGATACTTAATAACTCTTGTTGCAGGTGAAGGAAAAATTGAAGGTAAAAATATTAAAACAACAATTATTCCTGAATTAAATCCTTTTAATTCATCAGTTAGAAATATGCAAAGAATATTGACTCTTGGTTCATTACCTGAATCTTATGAAATTATTGTACAAAACTTTGAGAAAAAAATTGAAACACTTGTTGGTGATATTGATACTATAATCATTCATAATTTAATGACAATGCCTTTTAACTTAGTAGCAACAGAAGCATTTTGGAATTATATAGAAAAAAATCCTCATAAGAAATTTTATTTCTGGACGCATGATTTAGCCTGGTTAATGGAAGATCATAAAAAATATTTATTTGAAAGAAGACCATGGTCATTACTAAAAACCAAAAATAAAAATGTTGAATATATTACAATTTCCAGATATAGAAAACAGCAAATTGTTGATCTAATGGGAGTCTCACCGAAACAAGTAAGAATTGTGCCTAATGCATTAAAATATCAGGATTTTTTAAAATTTTCTGATGATACTAATACTGTAATATCTAAATTATCACTTTTCAGTAGGTATCCGATAATTCAAATACCAACACGAATTTTACCCAGAAAAAATATTGAGAGATCAATAAAAATAATTGCTGCATTAAAACAGGATTTTCCTGAAATTCTTGGTGTTATTGCAGGTATTCCTGACATGAAAAATGAAAAACAGAACAATTATTTTGTTTTTTTAAAAGATTTAATAAAACGTGAGAAATTAGAAAATAATATTAATTTTTTATTTGAAACATGTGAAGAATTAAATATTCCTCATAAAAATAATCATGATATTGTTCGGGACTTATATTTTTTAAGTAGTCTTGTAATGTTGTTAAGTAAAGATGAAGGATTTGGACTGCCATTATTAGAAGCAGGTGCATGTAATATTCCAATAGCACTTTCTGATTTACCTGTTTTTAAAGAAATTGTTGGCAATAACGCAATTTTTTTACCAAATAGTGAATCTATTGGATCATGTGTGAAAAAATTAAAATCAGAATTATTTGATAAAAACTCAATTACTCGAAATTTAAAGCGTCAAAGTTTCATAAAGTATAATTGGAATTTAATTTGGGAAAACTATTTAAAACATATATTTTAAATTTAATTTAGACTTTCCCTGATTATGTTCATTAATTCTTTGTTTTAGATTTTTTGAGAA
>JAOZSG010000096.1:4066-5625 GCA_029939785.1 Fidelibacterota bacterium
AATATTCAAATATATTTTGTCTTTTTTCAAGCGTGGCGTGCCACGCGAAGTTCCAAATCAGTAATTCAAATTAATCTTTTACTTGCAAAAGCTTTTCCTGAATTAGATTTCAAATATTTTTCAAAATTGATTGCTTTTTCTTTTGTATCAAAAGCAGAATAAAAAATTAATTTCCATGGTTTGAAATGTGCTGTATATTTAGACTTTCCCTGATTATGTTCATTAATTCTTTGTTTTAGATTTTTTGAGAATCCAATATAAGTTTTATCAGGGTAAGATATGCTGCGAATAATATAAGTATAATACATCATAATAAAGAGTCCGTGCTTCGCCTCCGGCTACGCAGGACACGCTTCTTATTTTTTCAAATATTCAAATATATTTTGTCTTTTTTCAAGCGTGGCGTGCCACGCGAAGTTCCATACCTGGAACGAAGCGTGGAAGCGGGGGGAATCGAACCCCCGTCCAAATTAATTCAAGAAATAAGTCCTACAGTTTAGTCAAATTCATGGGTTTCTCTTCGATAAAATATGAAATTGACAAGAATTTTATCGCGTATCTTTCTGATATTTAAAATCCTCTGAAAGTTGTAGCGGATTGTTCTCCATTATTATTTGATAGCGTAGAACAGAGAAACACGCCACCTAACTTATTGCTTACGCAAAAGCATAGGCACTTGTTGGCTGACTTGCACCCAATAAGTGTGTTGGTACCGCATTGGCACTTAAAAATGTGGAACTTTTTTTAGGAAGCCCTGTCCCAAACTTCCACTGCACTTATTAAAATCCTTAACCTGTCGAAACCAGTCGCCCCCGTCAAAAAGCGTCTAAAATTTACTAATATGAGATAGATAAAAAAAATAAAATATAATTTAAAATAATTTTTATTATAAAAGAATTTTGTTGGCTTATAATAGTGGAAAAATATTAATATAAAATTCCTGCGAAATAGGAAAAAATTTCCTGTTATACTTTTATATTCAGTCAAATTACTTTGCGATCTCCCTATAAAACACTAATAATAAGGAAAATATAAATATATAATTAAAGCTGGCTTATTTTTTGTAATGATTAAGGTTTGAAATTTTTTCTATTAATGAATTTTAGAGAGAATTTAACAAATGATTGTTTTGTTATTATAATTAATTAAGATGATAACCGCTTTTCTGGAGAGTATATGTCCAAAATTAATGTTAAAGAGATATTAAATAAAATTTCAGAAGAAACTGTATTTGCTGAATATGAGGATACTAAATCAATAGGTAAAATACTCGTAGGTTTGGAATCAATTGAGGAATGGCTCAAAGAAACAAAAAAAGAAAAAACTTTACAGGTTGTTGATAAAATGAAAACAATGCTGGAAGAAATAATTTTAGATGATTGTGAAAATCCTGAGGACACATTTAATTTAGTTGTTCATACAATTTCATCATTGCAAAAAATTATTAATGAAAATATTGAGGAAGATGAAGTCGATTTTCCTTCAGAATATAGATTAACTGGTACTAGTGATTCTACTTTTAGTATTGGTGATTCAGGCAGATTGCTTGGTGGTATTAT
>JAOZSG010000096.1:5635-10715 GCA_029939785.1 Fidelibacterota bacterium
TCTGATTTTTTATCTTCTTTGGAAAATGTTATAGATTCTATAGAGGAATTGATGCTAAGTCTTGAGAAAGAATATGATGAAGCAAAAATGATGGAATTAAAAAGAATTCTTCATTCTTTAAAAGGTGAGTCTGGAATAATGACATTGAGAGATATAGAATCTCTGTGTCATAATTTAGAAGATTGGATTGAAGATAATAAAGATAATTTGCTTCCGGATGTATTTTTGATGGCAAACGACTGGCTAAGGCAGAAAATAAAATATATACAGGGATCAGCAGAAGAACCTAAAGAAATTACTTCATTCATCAAATCAATGGAGAAAATATTGAAAGGTGAATCCCCAAATGATGATATTAAGGGGGAATCTGGAGAAAAGTCGGAAATACCAAAAAATAAAATTATAGAAGGTGATGATACCAGTAATTTGGATGAAGTTGTATCTAATAGAATAGGAACTTTACCGGAAAATGTAGATAAAGAAATATTTTCGGATTTTATATCTGTTCAGAATTCTGTTTTAGAAAATTTAGAAAATGCAGTGATGCAATTGGAAAAAGATCATTCTGAAGAGTATTTGGATGAAATAAATAGAATATTGCATACTCTTAAGGGCGAATCCAGTTTAATGGGCTTGAATGATATTCGTGATATTTGTCATGAAACAGAGGAAATTATTAAAGATATCCCTGTTGAATCAAGTATTGACTTTTTATATAGATTGAAAGATTGGTTTGTTAATTATTTTGACTATTATAAAGGGGATTCAACTGAGTTACCTTCAACCGCAGAAATTACAAATATATTGAAAAAATTAAGTTCCGAGGGATCATTATCAATTGATATACCCGATGATTTGATAGAGGACAATGTACCTAAAAAGACAATACCTGAAAAAACATCTGTTCAAGTTGAAGTACCTGAAGAATCGGATGAAGAATCGGATGAAGAACCTGAGGATTTAGATGATGTTGAACTTGTAGTTGATTTTATTGAAGAAGGTTTTGAACATTTGGAAACTGCAAGTAATGAATTGTTAAAATTAGAAAATAATGAAAGTGATCCTGAATGTATTAACTCAATATTTCGATCATTTCATACAATAAAAGGTGTTGCTGGTTTTATGAACCTGACTGATATCAGAATATTAGCACATAATGCCGAAGATTTATTAGATAATGTTCGTAAAGATGAAATTGATTTAACTGATGATGTTTTAGAGGTTGTTTTTCAATCTGTAGATAAATTAAAAGAATTATTGGAAGCATTGGCAATAAGTGCAAAAGATGGTAAGCAACCACCTAAAAATAATACAATACAAATTTTAATAACAAAAATAAAAAATGTTTTATCCGGAAATTCAGATCAACCAATTCCAACTGTTGTAGAAAAACAATCAAAATCTCAAAAAACAGAAGAACCTACTGTTAAACAAAAAGCACAAACATCAAAAGCACAAACTACGCAAGATTCATCTTCCAAACCACAACCCCAATCACAAAAAGGGATAAAAGTAAAAGAAAATATTAAAGTTGATGCAAAACGTTTAGATCATCTTATTGATTTTATAGGAGAATTAGCAATAGCTGAATCAATGGTAACACAATCTTATGAATTGAAACAGGTGGCATCACCTGAACTTATTAAACAGATGAAAAGATTAGATAAAATTACAAAAGAAATACAATCAATTGGTATGTCTCTTAGGATGGTTACAGTAAAATCGACTTTTCAAAAAATGGCCAGACTTGTAAGAGATCTTTCAAAAAAATCTGGAAAACTTGTAAATTTTACAATTCATGGAGAGGATACAGAACTTGATAAAAATGTAGTAGAAAGTATCGGAGATCCACTTGTTCATATGATGAGAAATTCTGTAGATCATGGAATAGAACCCAATTCTGATGACAGAGTAAAAGCAGGAAAAGAAAGAACAGGTAATGTATCATTGAGTGCTTATCATCAGGGTGGCAATATTATTATTGAAATAAAAGATGATGGAAGAGGACTTGATAAAGAAGTATTATTAAATAAAGCAATTGAAAAAGGTATTATTGAATCTGGTAAAAACATGACAGATGAGGAAATTTTTAATCTCATTTTTGCAGCAGGATTTTCAACAGCAAAGAAAATTACAGATGTTTCCGGTCGTGGTGTTGGTATGGACGTCGTGAGAAGAAATATTGAAGCAATGCGTGGACATGTGAAAATTGCTTCAGAAAAAGGAAAAGGAAGTGTTTTCAGTATTATTTTACCTTTAACTCTTGCTATTATAGATGGAATGGTAATTAGAGTTGGTTCAGAAAGATTTATTATACCTACATTAACAGTAGTAACATCTACCAAAGTTAGTGATGAAGAGTATTTTACAGCAGTAAATAAAGGTGAAATGATAATGTTTCAAAATGAATTGATACCAATTAGTCGAATTGGAGATATTTTTAATATAACTGGAAGTGTATCTAATGTAACGGATGGTGTTATCGTAATAGTAGAATCAAGTGGAAAAAAAATAGGTTTACTGATTAATGAACTATTGGGGCAACAACAAATTGTTATTAAATCTTTAAAAGGAAGTATGAAAGGTATAACAGGTATCTCCGGAGGAGCAATTATGGCTGATGGAGAAATATCATTAATTTTGGATATTGGTGGTCTAATGAAATTATCTGGAAATAAATAAAAACCAAGAAAAGGGGCTAAAATGAAGAAAATATTTATACTATTAATTGTTTTTTTACTATCTACTGCACTATTTGCAGAAATAAAAATTAGTGGTGATGCAAGAATTCGTCCAAGATTAGATCAAAAATTTAGTGATGGAGAATTATACAATTCAAATGTTTATTATTTATATTGGGCAAGACTTTGGTTGGATGCAAAATTGACAGATGGCTGGTATTTTAGAACAAAATTGTCAGCGGATGGTCCTGCTAATTTTGTTGGGACTTTTGGTGGAGGAACATTTGATGGTCTTCCAGGTTGGAGTACCGGAGCTGCTCATGGTGGAAGTAGAGGAGCTTTAAGATTTAGTGAATTACATTTTGGTAGAAGAACAGAAAATTGGGGTTTATGTACTGGTATATTGCCGTTCAATGCTTTGGCGAATCCTGAATATGATTTGCATTTTTACCCTGTTTCAGCCAGTGATATTCCATACTTGATTTTGAATCAAAATTCGGCACCGGGTTTTAGAGGATATTATAAAATAGGTCCTGGAGTTTTAGGAGGTTCTTTAACAGTTGATGATAATTTGGGTTTTAGTGATGGCGATGATAAAACGGATGATGTAAGGGATCAATATAGTTTGTTTTTAAATTATGTTATGACGCTATCAGGATTGAAAATTCAACCAACATTAATTAAAACAATTGGAAGTGAAGACTGTGCATCTCAAATGACTATGGGAATAAATAGTACATTGCCTAAAATTGCAGGTATTACTTCATCAGCTGGTGCATATTTTACAACACAACCTGAAAAGAAAGTTGGAAAATATTCTGGTTTAATGGTTCATGTAAAGGGAGTAAAAAAACTTGGACCAGGTACAGTTGTAAGTTGGATTGACTGGAAGACAATTACATTTGATGGAATTGATGATCCGATAAATACAACTTTTATATGGTTTATGTATAAAATAATGTTATATAATTCTGATGTTGGTTCTTTTAGTATTGCACCAACATTTAGACGAATGATGCAATCTTCTGGTGCACCTGATTTTGCAAGAAACAAAATTGAAATAACAATGCATATAACTTTTAAATAGAATGTTGAAATTGGTAAGGTTTTCTAATTTATGAATAATGACAATATATTTAATGCTTTGATCAAGGAAAAAAAAGACGATGACTTATGAAGATGAACGTAGTACAAACAATGAATATAATGATGATAGTGAAGATGTATTTCATCTTGAATCAGGTTATATTTTTTTTGGTTCAGGAGCAAAAGTCGTAAGAGCAGTTCTCGGTTCAAGTATTTGTGTATGTTTATGGGATAGAAGACTCCATCAGGGTGGTATCAATCATTTTTCATTACCAATAGCAACAAAAAATGACAAAGACAGAGCAAAATATGGTAATGTTTCTACAAGGATATTAATTAAAACAATGTTTGAATCAGGAAGTCATCATGAAGATATTATAGCTCAGATCGTGGGAGGAGCACACCGTGAGGAGAATCCTAATGATAAGTTGGGTATAGAAAATATTCAGGTTGCAAAAACAATTTTGGATAAAGCGGGTATAGCAATAACATCTGAGGATATAGGTGGCAATCTTGGGCGTAAAATTGTATTTGATATTCACACAGGACATTTAATGGTTATGAAAGTTCATAAAATTAGGAATTCTGATTGGATTGATCATAACTTGACAGAACCAGATAAGAATTAATAATAGATAAGGAATAATATGGATCAGGTTACCTTCAAAAAAGTAAAAAAATTTATTTATGATCAGGCTGGAATTGATTTGGCGGACAATAAATTGTCTTTGGTGTCAGCACGTCTAAGAAAAAGAATGAGTGCCTTGGATATACCAACACATGCTGAATATTTTTCCTATGTTAAAAGTGATAAAAGCGGGTTGGAAATAATAAATCTTCTTGATGTTATTTCAACGAATGTAACTAATTTTTTTAGAGAACCTGATCACTTCGATTTTGTCCGTAAAGTATTTTTACAATGGGTTGATAAAGGGCAGTCAAAATTTCGTTTTTGGTCAGCAGCAAGTTCTACCGGGGAAGAACCATATACTTTAGGTATGGTCTTATTGGAAGCATTAGGTGGGAAAAAAAAGGATGTAAAAATTTTAGCAACTGATATTTCTACAAGTGTATTAAGAAGTTGTAAAGAAGGTATATATGAAGAGAGAAAACTTAGTCCTGTTAATGCAATTTACAAAAATAAGTATTTTACAAAAGAGACATTAAATGGTGAAAATTATTTTAGAGTAATTAATGAATTACAAAAACTGATGCTTTTTCGAAGATTAAATTTATCTAAACCACCTTATCCAATGAGAGGTCCTCTGGATGCAGTTTTTTGTAGAAATGTTATGATATATTTTGATGATCCA
>JAOZSG010000399.1 GCA_029939785.1 Fidelibacterota bacterium
TTCGCTGGTCAAGTATTTTTATAGTTTGTGCTAATTTAGCAATTATTTGTTTTTTAATTTTGACTTGTTTAAACATTAAAAGTAAATTTGCCCGAAAATAGCTACAATGCCAAATTATTGTGCAACAAAGTATCTGGTTTACAAACACACAAAAAAAACGGAAATGAAAGATAGGACATTCGCAGAAAAAATATTTAATGCTTCAGCTGGTAGCATAGTTTTTAAAAAGCCCGACATCATACTCACACATGATAATACAGCTAGTATTTCAAACACCTTTAAAAAGATGGGGGGAGATAAAGTAAAGTACCCTGAGCAATTACTTATTGTGCTCGACCATAATGCCCCACCAACTACTGCAAAACTTGCTAATCAATATCAATCCATACGCGATATTGTTAAGGAACAAGGGATTAGTAATTTCCACGATGCAGGAAAGGGAATCTGTCATCAAATTATGGCCGATTATGCTAAACCGAAAATGGTTATTGTTGGTAGCGACAGCCACACCTGTACTGCAGGGGCATTTAATGCATTTGCTGCCGGTATCGACCGTACAGAAGCTGCAGGATTATGGCGTCAGGGTGAAACATGGTTCCGTGTTCCTGAAAGTATTAAGATTACCCTTACGGGAAAGCTCAACGAAGGTGTTTATGCAAAAGACATTTCGCTCTGGATCATTGGAATGATAGGTTCAGCCGGAGCTAATTATATGAGTATAGAGTATCATGGCGAGGGAGTTAAAACACTTTCAATGGCTCAAAGAATGACCTTAACTAATTTGGCTTCAGAAATGGGTGCAAAAAATGCTGTATTTCCCGCCGATGAAGTTTTACAAAAATTTCTTGGCGAAAAAATAAACAATGGCATTTGGGCAGATGAAGACGCTATTTATGATAGAGAAATTGAACTAAATCTTAATGAAATTTTTCCTCTTGTTGCAGCACCTCATCATGTCGATAATGTAAGAGCAGTTTCCGAAGTACAGGGTACAAAATTAAACCAGGGACTTATAGGAACATGTACAAATGGAAGACTCGAAGATATTAGAATTGCAGCAAATATTCTCGATGGTAAAAAAGTTGCAGACGGTTTTCAATTATTCGTAATTCCTGCATCTCAGGAAATATATCTGAAAATGATAGAAGAAGGACTCACTACAAAACTCATTAATGCAGGAGCAAGTGTTTTAGCAGTTTCCTGTGGTCCATGCCTTGGGACAGGTCAGGGCATTCCTGCCGATGGCTATACAGTGATTTCAACTGCAAATCGTAATTTTAAAGGTAGAATGGGAAATAAAGAAGCTCAAATATACTTAGCTTCACCAGCCTGTGTTGCATGGTCAGCAATTAAAGGAGAAATTACAGATCCACGAGTAATTATCGCTACTGATAAATATCCATATCCCAAAAAACAAAGTACAACTGTTGATATAAATCCTGATGATAATCGACGTTTACAAGGAGTTTGGAATTACGCTGACGTAGATAATCTTAATACAGATCAAATGTTTGCAGGAAATCTGACATATGAGGTTTTAAGTTCCGATCCTGAAGCCATTATGCCACACCTTTTTGTTGGATTTGATGATAATTTCAGCAATAATGTTCAATCTGGTGACATATTAATTGCCGGGGAAAATTTCGGATGTGGTAGTTCAAGAGAACATCCGGCTGTAGGTCTCGCTCATGCAGGAGTAAAAGCAGTAATAGTAAAATCAGTAAATCGAATTTTTTACCGTTCTTCAGTTAATCAGGGATTACCTATTATTGTTCTTCCTATGGTTGTTGATAATTACAAACATGGAGATAAAGTTGAAGTATCATTGGAAAAAGGAATAATTACAATTAATGATAAAGAATTTGAATTTGCTCCACTTCCTGATACATTAATGAAAATCTTTGCAGCAAAAGGTTTGGTGAACTGGATTAAGTAAACATAAATCCTATAATAAAACAAAAGGGTGGTCCTTAGCCACCCTTTTTTTATTTTATATTAAAACGAAACTTTTTTTAGGGAGGGAGGGAGAAGTCATAGAAATTTGTGTTATTTGGGGTAAGGATGGATGTTCCATGACTTCTCTCAATGTGTGTAAGTAGTGTAAGTAGGTAAATTAAAAAGGTCAGTTTCTTATGTGTTTTTCATTATTTCAAATTACATCTATAAGACTAATTGAAACAAATAAAGTTCCTGATTTTTTTCTTTTTAATAATTGTCTATTTTTATGTTGCTTACTATCATTTTTGGTATATTTTATTATAAAAAGAAGACTTAACCGCCATTTAATAAATAAAATTCAGTTTATTAAAAAAAATATTTTTTTCTTTCTTAGAGGAGAATTTGTTAAAATCAATTAAAAAAATAAAAATTATTTAATTTTTTTAAAAAAAAATATTTTTTTATATGCAGTAATATAAATAATGTATAAATTTCAAGGTTACATAATTGTTGTAAAAAAAATAGATTTAGTAAAATAAAGACAGCAATTAGACCAAAATAATATTAACAAGGAGAAGTAAGTAATGAGTACAGGTACAGTAAAATGGTTCAATTCAACTAAAGGTTATGGATTTATCACACCAGACGAAGGTGGAAAAGATCTATTCGTTCATCAATCAGACGTAAAATCATCAGGTCTTGATGAAGGTCAAAAAGTTGAATACGAAGTCGGCGAAGGCAAAAAAGGACCATGTGCAAAAAACGTTGAAGCGGTTTAATTGCATTACACACATTTTACAGGGGCTTAATTAAGCCCCTGTTTTTTTTCTCACAGTTTTTATAATTCATTTAGAAATATTAATAAATAACTTTAATTTTTATA
>JAOZSG010000003.1:0-21538 GCA_029939785.1 Fidelibacterota bacterium
ATAATAATTTTTTAGATTTTATGTTAATACATTAACTGAAATTTTGCAAAGAAAAATTTTATCATAAATCGGGAAATATTTTCCTTTATGATGAATTTAGAGAAAGAGAAAAACATGTAATGATAGATTCGTAAAAAGTTAATTTTTTTCATTTTTCGGGAACTCTGTCATCTTGAGCCCGTCGAAAGGTGATTTCGAAGCGACAATGCTTCCAACTTTCAAACTACTTCTGAGTAACTTACTTATAGATATCGGGATTTATATTGCACTAAATGTTTTTGGCAGAATAATTAATAGCAGAATAATTTTTATTTTTGATATTTATTCATGCATGACAACTTCGTAGAAAAAGAAAAATTTTAACGACAGTCGAAAGCCCAATGTCATTAAGTTAAGGAATTTTGTAATGTACATTAGATTTTTTAACATTTGTATATCTAAATGGAGATTTGAATTGCCACGCCTTTTAAGGCGTGGAGTCTGAACTCTCCCTAAAAAAATTGGGTTTTAACCCTGAGTGATAAAAAAACAGCCATATCACTCGGGGTTAAAACCCCTCTGGATTATTGATGTTTTTTAGTCCACGGGATGAATCCCGTGGCAATTCAATTAATTATTTGAGAATTCTTTTTTTGATTATATACTTTCTTAACTTAATGACATTGGTCGAAAGCCTGGTTTAGCAACAAAGGACGTAGAGGACGTTATAAATCCGATCGAAGATCCGGTTAACTGACACAGAGATAATTTATTGTATTTTAGAACTATAGTCTCTGTATTGAAAAATACTTTTTTATGATTTTATCTTATATAATTTATTATTATTCTGTCTCATAATTATTCTGCCTGGTTTGCCCCTAAATTAGTTACTTAGAGATGTTAGGATGTAAATCGCACTGAAATCGCTTTTTACGAGATTATCAGGTTAGATTTTATTTGAATAATTGAGCATTTGAAGTATTACGTTCGAGAAGAATATAAAGTATTTAGAGTTCCATTAATGTTTTACGGGCATTGTTTTTGCAAATATAAAAAACTTGTGTTGATTACTAATAGTTAATTTAAAATCCAATATATTATGAATAAATAATTATAGATGAAAATTAAAATGTTTATTAATCTTATTAAATAGATGGAATACTGTTTTGATACATGACAAAAGAAAAATTCTATTTCCATTATTATTGGCCTTTGGTGTAATAATTTTTGGCATTTCTGGTTATATGTTAATATGTGATTATAATTTTATAGATGCATTTTATATGACAATAATTACAATCAGTACTGTTGGATATAGTGAAGTCGATGCTTTGACAACACCAGGTCGATTATTTACTATAATATTAATTTTAGGTGGATTTGCAACAATCACTTATGCAGCAAGTACAATTGCATCTTATTTGGTTGAAAATGTTTTGAATAGTTTTACAGGGAATAAAAAAATGCAAAAAAAAATAAATAATCTAAAAAATCATTACATTATCTGTGGTTGTGGAAGAGTAGGGCTGGCGGCAATAAAAATATTTGAAAAAGCTAAGGTTAAATTTGTCATACTGGAGCCTAATGATGAAATAACAATGAAGATGAAAGAAAATGGTTATCTCGTAATTACCGGTAATGCTACACATGAAGAAATGTTATTAAAAGGAAATATAAAAAATGCGATTGGGCTTATTTCTTTAGCAGGAACAGATCCGGATAATTTATTCATCACCTTAACAGCCAGAGAGTTAAACCCTACTTTACATATTATTTCTCGGGCAGCAGATCCGGGTACAGAGAAAAAATTATTAAGAGCCGGAGCAAATAAGGTAATATTACCACTTGCAACAGCCGGAGGACAAATAGCAAATGATATGTTAATTGCCACCGGGAAAGGGAATTCAGATCTGACATCTTCATTACTTCAATATGCCTCACCTCAATGGATAAAAGTGAAGGAAGGGTCGAGTATGGTCAATTCTACAATCGGCTTTGTATCTGAAGAAATGCAGATGAGTATAATTGGAGTCAGAACAGAGGGGAAGGATTATATTTTTCCGGATAAGGAAAAGATACTCAAAGCAGATGATAAGTTACTGGTAGTAGAAACAGAAGACTTTAAGAAGACGGAAAAAGCAGAAGATAAGAGAATGAAAAATGTATTAATTGTTGATGATAATCCGGTAATTGTACATCTTTTTTCAAGATTATTAGCTATGAACGGATTAAATCCAACTATAGCTACTGATGGAAAAATGGCTTTGGAAAAAATAAAAAAAGATAAACCTGATGCAGCAGTACTGGATTTTATGCTACCAATTATGTCGGGTATTGAAATATGTAAAAAAGTAAAAGATGAAAAAATAAGTCCCAAAACCAAATTAATTGTATATACCGGAGATGATAGTGAAGAAACACGTCAAAAAGCTTTTGAAGCCGGTGCGGATGATTTTTTGTTAAAAACTTCAGACTCCGGAGCACTTGTGGCTGCTGTAGTTAAATCCCTTGCGAAAGATAAAAAGGAGTAATACTGCATGAAGTTTTTTGGAAGAAAAGATGAAATTGACAAACTTACTGATATATATAATTATGTAGATAATAATCACACACAAATTTCTTTGATAACCGGAATAGAAGGTATTGGTAAAACGTCATTAGTCCTGGAAGCGACAAAGGAAATCAAAACTTGTTATATAAAAATTTCAAAAAAGGAAGAAGTATTAATCTGTGAGGAATTTCTCGCTATTATAGAAGAAACTTTTAAAATTCCGGTTGTAAGTAATTTTAAATCCTTTGATGAATTATTTTCTATGCTTATTGCAATTTCAAAAAAAAGAAATATTAATGTAATAATTGATGAATTTCATTTATTAAATGTTATTCATCCGGGCATACTTGAAAAAATATCTTCAATGATTTTAAAAGATAAAAAAAAGACAAAGTTAAATTTGATGTTAATTAGTTCCTCTTTTAAAGAAATGAAAATAATTCAAAAACAATCCTTTAAAAAAATTGATAATTATTTTCATTTAGTTCCTTTTACAATTGAGGAATTATCCAAAATTTTACAGAGATATAAAAATTATTCAGCAGATAATTTGCTGCATTATTATTTGTTTACAGGTGGAGTCCCTAAATATATTTCAATCTTTATTGACAATAAAATACTAAATGCACCAGATATGTTATCATATATATTAATCCAAAACTCGCCATTTTTAGAAGAAGGGTTGAACCGATTAATTAAAATCTTTGGTCGGGATCATGGTACATATTTTAGTATATTACAAATGGCAGCGGTTGGCACAAATACAAGATCAAAAATGGAATCAAAGTTCGGCAAAAATATTGGTGGTTACCTCAAGCGTTTAGAAAATGATTATGATTTAATTAGAAAAGAAATTCCAGTTAATGCACCTGTCAATGCGAGACGACAACAGATAATTATAAAAGATCAATTTTTAAGATTCTGGTTTCGATTTATCAATAGAAATTATTCTGCAATTGAGTCAGGTGATTTTTCATATTTTCAATCAATACAAAAAGACTTTACTCATTTTAAAGAAGAAACTTTAAAAGATATGTTCATTGAACTTTACAAAGTAAAAAGTGATTCCATTATTGGTAGATATTGGGAAAGAAAAGATGGACATCACCTGGATTTGGTCATTTTGAACAAGAAAAAGAAAAAAATGACAATTGCTGAAATTAAATTAAAAGGAAATCGGATCAATCTGGATCATTTACAGCGAAGAGCAGAAAATATGACATCACATTTTGAAGGATATAACTTTTCCTTTCTTCCAATTACTTTAAATGATTTAGATAATATGATCTAAGTCAAGTCCCGACAAATCCATAGATATAGAAATCAATAATAATTTTGTGATAGGTTTTGTAGATACCGGAAAATTTGCAAAATCTTTCTCTGTTGTAATAATGTAATCACATTTTGATTCAACACTTTGTTTTTGAATTTGTTGTATATGATTTTCAGTATATTTAAAATGATCAGGGAATTTTGATGTTATTAATTTTTGGGGATTAAGAGTTTTTATAGTATCAAAAAATTGCCCATGATTACCCAATCCACAAAAAGCATAAACTGATTTATTATTTATTTTATCCGGTTCAATCATTTGTTTTGAATAAGGATTTAATAGTTGATCTATTATTGTCGGTGCAGTAAATATTTGTAATTTCTTTTTTTTGAAAAATTTTTCGATATGTTCAGGTGGTGAATCTGTTCGTGTTATTACTATAAATGATGCACGATTTAATCCTTTGAAAGATTCTCGTAATCTACCTGTTGGAATTACTGATTCTTTGTTTGGATCAGCATAGGAATCCCAAAGTAATATATTAACATCACGTGCCAATTTGCGATGTTGAAATCCATCATCTACAAGTATGATATTACATTCATATTTATTAGTTGCCGTTTTTCCTGCAGAAATTCTGTTTTTATCCGCAATGATATTAATTCCGGATGTTTTTTGTGCCATGAGATAAGGCTCGTCGCCACAAATTTCTGCTGAATATTCAGGACCTTTCCCAATTGAAACCACTATCTGACCTTTACTTTTTCGTTTATAACCGCGAGTAATTATTCCCACTTTATATCCATTTTTTTGAAGCATCTTTGCCAGCGAAATTGTAAATGGTGTTTTACCAGTCCCACCTGCTGTAATATTACCTATGGAAATTACCGGGACTGATAATTTTTCTGATTTAAATATTTGTTTGTCATATAACAGGTTTCGCGTAAAAATAATAGTGTTATAAATTATTGAAATTGGGAGTAATAATATGTCAGAAATAATTTGTAGAAATTTCACTTTGAATTACTTTCGAGTGCTAATTCATCAATAATAATTTTTGATACATTTTTTGATGCTCCGGAAGATCCTAATTTTTTCTTGATGTAATGGAGAAATTTACGAACTTTTTTATCATAATCCGGATTGGATAGAATTTTTTCAGCTTCTTTGAAAATGTTTTCGGGTGTAGCATCATTTTGTAATAATTCTTTAATTCCCTCTTGATTACCAATTAAATTTGCTAGTGAAATATATGAAATATTCACTAGTTTTTTCCCTAACCAGAAAGTAAACGGTGAGGTGATATAAATAACAACCATTGGAGTTTCGTGAATTGTTGCCTCAAGACTTGCTGTTCCGGAAGCCATGACAAGAAATTTGGATTTCTTCATCAGTTCATCATTTTTTCCTTTAATCCATTTAATCCATTTGTAAGGATATTTTGATTGATAACTACTAAAATCAATATCAGGAGCCATGGCAACAGCAACTTTGATCTCAGGATGAGATTGATGAATCAATTCAGATGAATGAATCATAATATCCAGATGTTTTTCTATTTCCTGATCTCTACTTCCCGGAAAAAGGGATATAATCTTATCTGTTTCAGAAAAGGGAATTTCATCCTGTTTTGGAATTTCTTTATCCATAAGTGGATGACCAATATAAGTTGCATTAACATTATAATCCTTGTACCAATCTTCTTCAAATGGTAAAATACATAACATTTTTTTTACATATTTTCGTATAGTTTTTACTCTTGATTTATGCCATGCCCATACAGTAGGACTGATGTAATAAATGCATGGAATTCCCATTTTTGAAGCAGCTTTTGCAAGTCGCAGATTAAATCCGGGATAATCTACAAGCAATATCAGATCAGGTTTTGTTTGTTTGAGATGTTTGATTGTATTATTCCAAATTTTTTTAATGAATGGTAAATGTTTTATTACTTCTATAAATCCCATAAACGATGTGTCACGAATATGGTAAATCAGTTCGGCACCCTGATCTGCCATATAATCACCACCAATTGCAGTGATATGTAAATCGGGTAATTGGACTTTGAGATGTTTAATGACTTTTCCGGCATGAATATCACCGGAAAGTTCTCCTGCTGAAATAAACATTTTATAAGGTCTGTTCAATTTATATTCCTTACTGATATGAAATGAAGAATAATTATATTTTCATAAGATTTTGTTTGATTTGTTCTTCAATTTGCAATGCAAGTTGAAGTGCTTTTAAACCATCTCTTCCGTTGACTGACGGCTCGGTTTTAGTTGCAATAGAATTTGCAAAAGAGCGTAATTCTTCAAGCATAGCGTTTGTGTTTTTACTTTCATTTTTGCTGTAATAAATATTTTTTTCCTGTGTTTCACCAATATGAAGTGATGCGATAGATTTTGGTTCATTTTTAAATATATTAGGATTATTCTTAATAGAAAATATTTCTGTTTCTTTCTTTAAAAAGTCAATATTTACATAGGTGTCTTTTTGAAAAATTCGAATTTTTCTTATTTGTTTATCTGAAACTCTGCTGGCAGTAATATTTGCAACACATCCATTTTTGAATTTAATCCGTACATTGGCAATATCAATAGTATCTGTTAAAACAGGAGTTCCGGAAGTATCAATACTTTCAATTGGTGAATCTACAAGTGTCAAAATTATATCAAGATCATGAATCATAAGATCAAGAATTATTGAAACGTCAATACCACGGGGATTAAAGGGTGATATACGATGACATTCTATGAATAATGGCTCAAGAATAAGATGTTCAATACTTTCTAATGCCGGATTAAAACGCTCTATATGACCAACCTGTATGAATCGATTTGTTTCTTTTGCTAATTTTAATATTTCATCTGCCTGTGAAAGAGTATGCATAAATGGCTTTTCGCAAAAAATATGTAAACCATGTAACAGAGCAGTTTTGGCAATTTCATAATGAGTAATTGTGGGAGTAACTATTGAAACAGCCTCGCAATTTTTTAGTAGTTTTTCAATATTATCAAAACTGTCAACATCATATTGTTCTGATATTTGTTGAGATCTTTTTGAGTCAATATCAAAAAAACCAATTAAATCAACTGTTTCCAAATTTTTAAGATTATTTATGTGAAATTTTCCAAGATGTCCAGCACCAATAACACCAATTTTTGTCATATTTTACTCCATTTAGTAATATGAATTTGTCGTGTAAGTTATCACATAAAAATGAAAATGAAAAAAATATATTTTATCTCTTTTTTATTTCTATGGAGTAAATCGACCATGTCGATTTAGTTAAACTTGTCTATAATTTTTAAATATCAAGTCAGGATGTCTAAACTTAATGACATTGTTATGAATGATTATATTAAGTAAAACAATACTGCATATTAACAAATAAATGAAATGCCGATGACATTAAGTTACAACCTTTGTTTTTTAACAATATTTTAATAAATTATCTGTCTTCTTTTTTGAAGGATATTTTAAATAAAATTTTAAGGAATTATATGAAGAGTAAAATAAAAATATTTAATAAGATAATTTTGTCATTGATTACAATAATTCAAATAAGCTATTGTGCTGACAATATAGGCTCAGTCGAAATTATTCATTGGAATGATTTTCATGCAGCAAACTTGCCATATATTCCAACATATAATAATCCGGAAAAAATAATGGTTTCTGGCTATGCTAATTTTGCAGGCTATATAGATTCTTTAAGAATATTGTATCCTAAGAGCATCGCATTACATGCAGGAGATGATTTTCAGGGTTCGCCTGTTTCTTCGATAACTCATGGGTATTCTCAAATCTTAATATTGAATGAAATTTTACCGGATGCGTTTACTATTGGAAACCATGAGTTTGACTATGGTCAGAAAAGATTGAAAAAATATATAAAAAATGCAAAATTCAGCATAATATCCTCAAATATTTTTGATGATGAAGCAAATGAATTATTTACCAAACCATATAAAATTATAGATCGTAATAATGTAAAAATTGCTGTAATAGGAACTATCTTTGAAGGTTTGAAATCCAGTGTTGGTACTGAAAATGTAATTGGAATATCAATTTTGAATCCACTTGATCAGATTAAAAAATATGTAAAAGAAGTGGAAAACATATCAGATTTAATTATTGTGCTTAGTCATAGCGGATTTCAAAACGATTCATTATTGGCTGAAAATCTGGACAAAGTAGATGTTATAATTGGTGGTCATTCTCATTCGTGGTTAAAACAGCCTGTTAAAGTAAATGATATATTGATTTGTCAGGCAGGTGGAAGAGGAGAAAGATTAGGATTATTAAAACTGAAAGTAGATTTAAATAAAGATGAGATTGTATCTTCTCATTATGATTTTATCAGAACAATTGTTGGCAAAGTAAAAAAATCAGAAGCAGTATCTCATATTGTTGATTCATTGGAATCAAAATTAAAATTGGACAAGGTTATAGGAGAGTTAGAAGTAGATTGGATAAGAAACTCTAAAGATGATTCAAATATTGGCATGTGGATTTGTGATGCAATGAATAAGAAGTTTAAAACTGATATTGCACTTCAGAATAGTGGTGGTATCAGAAAAAACATGATCGCAGGACCAATTAGAATTCGTGATTTATGGGAAATATCTCCTTTTGATAATACTATCATGATTTTTGAAGTTTCAGGAAAACAGCTTTTTGAAATAATGCAATGGCGAATTGATAATCCTCGTGATTTACTTCAAATAGCAGGAATGAAAGTTGTTAATGATTATAAAGCGAAAAAACTAATTAAAATTACAATAAATGGAAAAGATATAGATAAAAATGCAACTTATTCTATTGCAACAAATAATTATATTGTTGGTCACAGTGCTAGATTTTTAGGTTTGGAAAACAATGAAATAAAAATAACAGAGACTTCTATTATTGGTCGAGACGTATTAATTGATGCCGTACAGGAACAAAAAATAATCAAAAACATTACAGATGATAGAATAATTGATATTTCGAAATGATTCAATTCTCTTGACATTGACGAGAAATTATTATAAAATTTCGGACGTTTGAAAATTGAAACAATATAATTAAACAGGTGTTTTTAAAGTGGATATATTAATATCATCAAACAATAAAGATAAAATTAAAGAAATAACAAAATTATTCGATAACAAAAAGGTGAACCTGATAACTATGGATAGTTTTCCGGACGCACCGGAAGTTATTGAAGATGGAGTTACTCTCTATGAGAATGCTTTAAAAAAAGCAAAGATTTTGGCTGAATTCACAGGAATGACTACAATTGCAGATGATACAGGACTTGAAGTTGATGCATTGGGTGGAAGACCTGGAGTTTATTCAGCACGGTATGCCGGAGAAAATGCTACTTATGATGATAATGTAGAAAAAATGATAAAAGAAATAACACCAATCCCAAAAGAAAAAAGAACTGCATCTTTTAAAACCTGTGCAATCTTTTATTCTAATGGTAAAATTATCTCAGAAGAAGGTAAGGTTGACGGAGTTATTTTGACAGAAAGACAAGGCAAAGGAAGATTTGGATATGATCCCATTTTTTTTGTTACAGAAGCAGGAAAAACATACTCTGAAATGGATTTAAACGAAAAAAATACCATTAGCCATAGAGGCAAAGCCTTTGCAAAATTAGTAAAAAGAATCGAAGAATTATTATAAATAAATTAAAGAGGTGTTACTCCTAGTATTGATACAGTTTTTTAACTTTTTAGACAAAATATAATAACTAAGACTAAGGGTGACATAATTTTTCATCAATTAAAAAAATACGTAAAAGTATTAATTCCACTATTTATTGTTTGTAATTTATTTGCACAGGATGCAGATAGTTCCAGTGCCGTAACCTTTCCGATTAAAATGGATTGGCTTTCCCAATATTATACTCCTATAGCAGGATCTGAACAATTAGGTATGAATCTGATTACTGCTAATTATCCTGAACAAAATCAACATCTTTTTGACATTAAATTTGCCAAATTATCTCAGGTGGTTGACACTGACTCTTCTGGGAAAAATATCATTTTTACCTATCAATTAGATGGAAACGATGTTTTGTTTCCTGTTATTATTTCTTTGGATGAGTATTATAAGAGGCGTTTATATTCCGGATTGAGAACCAAAGTCCGTGAAATGGCAATAAAAAACACTAAGCAGGTTGTAGATAAAAAAGGTGGAAAAATAGAATTAGTTGGTGCTGATATTGCCGGGCAGCGTGTTTCTTTAAATGTTTCTGGAAATATAAATATCAATGGACGATTACAAAATCAGGAGCGAAGTCAGGTTGCGTCCGGATATCAGGAAGGAAAATCCACAACATTTTTAATCGATCAAAAACAGCAACTGAGTATAGAAGGTAAAATTGGTGACCGTGTTAGTCTCCTGGTAGATCAGGATAGTGAGAGAACATTTGATTTTGAAAATAATATGCGTATTCATTACACCGGTAAAGAAGATGAGATTATACAAAAGGTTGATGCCGGAAATATATCCTTATCACTTCCTGGAACACAATATGTAACTTTTTCAAGCAAAAACAGTGGTCTTTTTGGTGTAAAAACAGAATTAAAATTAGGGCCTATTGATATTACTGCTATTGCCAGTGTGGAAAAAGGTGAAAAACAAAAACTGAGTTATGACGGCGGATCACAGAAAACAGAACATAAAATCAAAGATTATGAATATAGAAAAAATCTTTACTTTTTTCTTGATCATACTTATCGTAATGATTTTTATAAAGGGTATCATGAAACAGGAATAATAACAGGTGATCCAAGTAGAGTGGTTAAAAATCTGGAAGTATATAAATCTATTGGTACTCAGGAAGTAACAGGAGCTTTGCGAGGCGTTGCTTATGTTAACCCACAGGATACACTCTTTGAATCTGATAGAACTTTTGAAACACTGTATAAAAGACTGGAAGAAAACAGAGATTATGAATATAGTGCAATTAAAGGTTGGATTAGGTTAAAAACAGGTGTTCAACAAAGTGAAGTTCTTGCTGTTGTATATAGAACAACCACAGTTGATGCTAATAATAATCCCATTAGTACAGTAGAAGAGTTTGGAGATTGGGACAGAGATCCGGCAGATTCTTCAAAAATCGCACTAAAACTTATAAAACCACAGAGCAATCTACCTGAACATCCATGTTGGGATTTGATGTGGCGTAATGTCTATTATCTTGGTACAGAAGGCATTAATAAAGAGGGATTTGAATTAACTATTGAATATGTTGATGGTAAATCAGGTAATGAGGATCGTGACAAAACAGATGGCAAAACTTTTTTGGAAAAATTTGGTCTTGACAAAAAAAATGAAAATGGAGAATTCACACCTGATGATTATATAGATCTTGATGATCCATGGATAATAAATCTTCAGCGAGGGGAGTTGTGGCTTCCTTATGTTCATCCTTTTGAGTACAATAATTCAGACGACGGAATTGGAAATCCCAATATTAGTGATGATTATGATTGTTCCAAAATGTATTATAACAGTGACACAAAGCGAAGTGAAATAATTGGTGATTCAAAATTTGAAATTGTATATAAATATGAAAACAGAAGTTCAATATTAAACCTTGGTCCAATGATTATAGAGGGTAGTGAAGAAGTAACTCTAAATGGTAATAAGTTGATGAAGGGAACTGATTATACTATTGATTATATGATGGGTACTTTAAATATTCTTCGAGATGGTGCTACTAGTCCGGATGCAAAACTTGACGTAAAATTTGAAAAGAATCAGTTTTTTCAGTTGAAAAAGAAGACTATTTTAGGAGCAAGGGCACAATATGATTTTGGTGACAATAATTTTTTAGGTGCTACAGCACTTTATTACAGTAAATCTGTAGTTGATGATAAAGTTGATGTTGGATATGAACCAATGCGAAATTTTGTATTAGATATTAATGGGCGCTATAATAAAGATTTAGATTTTTTAACAAAAGCTTTGGACAGACTACCTTTGATTGATACTGACGCAAAGTCTTCATTTTCTATTGAGGGTGAAATTGCACGTGTATCTCCAAATCCAAATACAATCAATAATCCGGAAACAGGTGATCTTAATGGAGTTGCCTTTATAGATGATTTTGAAGGAGTTAAAAGAGTTACATCGCCACCAATGATGAGAAGATACTGGAGCAGATCAACACCACCATTGAGTAAAGAACATAGAACATTTTACGGTGAAAATGAACTCAGAGGTTATACATATTGGTTTAATCCTTATCGTGGAGTAACCACTAAAGAAATCTGGCCCAATAAAAGTGTAAGTACAAAAAGCCAAAACAATACAACAGATGTATTAACTTTTGTTATGGAGCCTGCATGGGCATGTGGTGTTGGGAATAGTGCAACAGATGCAGTAAAAGAGCAGGCCTGGGGTGGAATTACATATTTTTTTCCGAGTAGTTATAGAGATCAATCAAGGGCAAAATTTATAGAAATCACATTAAGAGGAGATGTTGGTATATTACATGTTGATCTCGGACAAATTAGTGAAGATCAGATTCCTGATGGAAAATTAAATACAGAAGATATTCCTGAAGCCGGTTTATTTTTCGGGAATGGTTTAATGGATAAAGGTGAAGATACCGGTATTGACGGTCTTTTTGATGAAGATGAAGTAGTATATGCCAGGTTATCTGATGGCACTATTGATACATTAAGATATGGAGACCCAAGATTAAAATCAGAATATAATAGATCAAGTGCTAATGATCCTCATGAGGATAATTGGAAATGGGAAAATGGTTCATCTGATTTCAGGCATATTAATGGAACGGAAAAAAGTGAAAAAGATGTTACAGGTACAATACCTGATACAGAAAATCTAAATGATAATCCGTCATTAGATGATATAAATAGTTACGCATCTGTAGAGTTAGATTTAAGTGATTTTGAAAATAAGTATATTGCAGATGCAAAAAACAAATATGGCTGGAAAAAATATCAGATCCCAATGACTGAATTTATGCCTTATTTTGATGATGAAGGAAATGAAGCCACTTTTTCACGTGAAGATATTCATGCTATGAGATTATGGTTTGATGGTGTGGCTGAACCTCTGGTCGTTTCTTTTGCAAAGGTTGAAATCACAGGTAATGAATGGCAGGAGATGGGAATATCAGAAGGTCGGGATACTAGTGATTTTGTTAAAAATGATGAAGTATTTGCGATTACTACTGTAAACACGGAAGAACATACATATTATGAAGCACCGGAAGGTGTAAATGGTGAATGGGATAAGATAAATGAAATACGAAGAAAAGAACAATCCCTCGTATTAAAGATTTTTGATGATATTGACAAAGATGGTTTGAAATCCGGAGAAATTGCATCAGCAGAAAAAGATTTACTGGAAGAATTAAGTTTAATTACGTATAAACAGATTAAAATGTATTTAAGTGGATATGAAATTTCCACAAAATCTCATGGTTATTATAGTGAGGGTCACAAAACTCCTCTGACATTTTTCTTAAAATTAGGTAGAGCCGGATCAAATCCACAATATTATGAGTACAGACAGCCAATTTATATAGGTTGGGATGATCGAAATGAGATGAAAATCGATATTGATTTTATGACTAGTCTGAAAGCCTACGCAAAAGAAGAAGATTTCCCGGAAAATGCCGAAGGACTACAAAGATTTTTTATATTTCATGATGATGAAACAGGTACAATTACAAGACGTGAATATCATGAAGTAATAGACAATGAATATACAGGGCGTCAAATAATAATTCATAATGAACCTGCAATATCCAGAATAAAAAGATTGGAAATAGGATTAATTAATAATGGCACTGAACCTGTTTTTGGAGAAGTCTGGCTCGATGAATTAAGATTATCTGATGTAAGGAAAAATAGTGGCATTGCATATAGGTCTGCAATTAAATTTAATTTAGCCGATTTTGCATCTATAAATCTTAATGTAAGTAAAAAAGGAGCTGACTTTCATACTGTAGAAAAATCGCCAAGTATGACTACAGAAAGTTTGACTACAACTGAAATGATAAGTGCAAATGGAAAGTTGTCACTACATAAATTATTACCGGCAAAATGGGGTGTCTCATTACCGGTATCAGCAAAATATTCAGAAAGTAAAAGTACTCCGAAATATGTTCCCGGGTCTGATTTTCTCGCCGGTGATCATCCTGCTGATAGTATTATGAGTATTTCTCATAGTTATGGAATTAACACAAGTTTCACAAAAAGCAGATCTGATTTTTGGCTGTTCAAATATACTCTTGATCAAATAAAAATTAGTTTTCATGCCGGCTGGAAAGAAAGCTCAAACAGGACAATTGCAAAGAATAGTACTCAGACCTATTCAGGTAGTTTTGGCTATCAGGTTCCTTTTGGAAGAGATAATTATTTTAATGTTTTTAAATGGGCTGAGAAAGTTCCGGTTTTTGGCAAAAAAATGGCTGAAATAAAATTATACTATTTACCTAATAAATTTTCTTATGATTTAAGTGCTGCTGAAAAAATTTCAGATAATGAGCCAAGAATAGGAGAAAGAAAATTTAGTCATACTTTAGGCTGGAATCAAAATTTAAATTTTGGTTATAAAGCAACAGAAAACATGGATTTTACTTATTCACGTAAAGTTAAAAACAATATGAGTGGACTTTTCGTAATAGACACTGTTCTAAACAATAAGGTAAAAGATAAATTTCAGGCAATAAGTGAAGGTGATTTTGGAATAGTTGAAAATGTAGATGAAACCTATAATATTAGTTTTAAACCACAAATTTTTTCCTGGCTTAACCCAAACCTAACTTATAATGGGCAATTTCGATGGAGTGAACAAGCAAATAGTCAAACTCCAAGTATTGATGCTCTGTCCAATAAGAAACAATTCTCAGGCTCTGTTGGATTAAATTTAGCAGATATTTTTAAATCATTGTATGCTCCCGGTTCTGTTAGTTCTAAAAAAAGTGGTGGCAGATCAACAGGAAGAAATTCCAGGAGTTCAAGGTCTAACAGAAGTAAGCCAAAAACCACTACACTGGATAAGAAGGATAAAAAAGAAAAAAAAGATCATAAAATATTAGATGGAATACATGGAATATTTAAAAAGGTTAAAACCATACAGGTAAGTTATCAAACCAATACTTCTACGGCTAATGCCGGTCGTTTGGCTTATAAATATGATGAAGATGGATATAGAATTGGTGATCCTCTTTTTCCCGGGTTGAAATATCGAATGGGTTTTGACGATAATCCTCATATAGAAATAGATACTGTTAATAGTATGCCAGGTAGAGATAATATATCAACAAATATGACTTTATCCCTTAGAACAGGTCTGGATATTTTCAAAAATATCAGTACAGACTTTTCATTTGGTTCAACAAAAGCGGTAACAATGGCTCAGGGTTCAAAAAACACAAATATAAGTCGTGATTATTTACCTCTTGGTGACACAGGAAAAGATGGTATTCCTATTCCGGGTTGGACTGTAAGAATAAATAGTTTGGAAAAACTTCCATTAATGGAAAAAATATTTAGTTCATTTTCTCTTAATCATGGATTTCAAGGAAAAGAAACAACAATATTTAAAGATACTGTTGAGCAAAGTTCATCTTATCGTATGTTTTTTCAGCCTTTAATTGGCGTTAATATGAAATTTAAAAATAATATGGCATCTACATTTAGAATGACAAAGGGAAATTCAATCACGAATAATCAGAATAGTGTAGGAATTACATCTGAACAGAGCCTGTCTGCAAGTTTTGATTATAAAATGAAAGGTGGAATTACTATTCCTCTTCCATTCATGGAGAATAAACGTCTTGATAATTCAATGACCATTAAAATGACTTTTGACTATAGTACATCTGAATCAAGACAGAGGAATAATACAGGTGGAAATACTAAATTTGCAACAATGGATAAGACCACAAACTGGAAAATATCTCCAAGAATTGATTATTCTTTTACCAAAAAAGTTACAGGTGGAATATTTTTTATGTATGGAATTAATGATAGTAAGCGTATTGGAAAGCGTACTACAAAAAATGGTGGTTTTGATATCAATATTGCAATAAGAGGGTAATATGCGTTATTTGTCTATATTGATTATTTCTTTTTCCTTATTTAATTGTTCTGATGAAACAATCGTTTTTGATGGTGAAAAATCTATGGAATACCTCGTGCAGCAATGCGATATAGGCGTAAGAAATCCGGGTTCAACAGGTCATGAAAAGGCTAAAGAAATGTATATATCGTTTTTGAAAAATCATGCAGATACAGTAATTGCCCAAAACTTTTCACAATATATTGAGCCTGATGATGTAACTTTTGAACTTACTAATATTATTGCTGGATTTGATATTGAAAAAGGTAATAGTTTACTTATCGGTGCACATTGGGATACACGTCCAAGAGCAGAGCATGCAGTTAATCCGGCAGATCGTGATAAACCTATTATTGGAGCAAATGATGGAGCGAGTGGAATTGCTGTTCTGATGCATCTTGCAGAAATTCTGCAAACAATGGAATTGAACAGATCAGTTTATCTCGTATTTTTTGATGGTGAAGATTATGGTTTTTCCGGAGATTTTGAATATTTTTGTATGGGTTCGAAATATTTTGCGAAAAATTTACCTGTTAAAAATATAAAAGAAGCAATTATCATTGATATGATTGGTGATTGTGATTTATCAATTCCTATGGAGCGAAATTCATATCGTAGTAATAAAAAGTTGATGAAAAAAATATGGAATATTGCAAAAGCAAGAGGATATAAATCTTATAAAAATCAATTGGGCTATGAAATTTATGATGATCATGTTCCTTTTATAGAAGCTGGAATACCAGCAATAGATATTATTGATTTTGATTATCCCAATAAATATAAAAATTACTGGCATACACACCAGGACACTCCTGATAAATGTTGTCCGGAAAGTTTGAAACAAATTGGACAAGTTTTGGTAGATTATCTAATGTTACCAGAAGAAAACAAATAAATAAAGGTTGATTTAATAAATGGGTTATTCTAAAAAGAAAACTGATAGTTGGAGAGAAATACAGATTTCTGGATTTCAGGAAGATAATGGGATTCTTTCTGAATTTTTATTTGGAAACGGATGTTTGGGAATTAGTGAACATAAAGAAATTCTAACTGCATATTTCGATAAAGAATCTGATGAAAATTTACAGCAAAAAATTACGTCGTTTTTTGAAGAAAATAATTATAAAGATTGTAAAGTGACAGACAGTTCTATAAAAGATGAGGACTGGCATTTAACATGGCAGAAATATTTTAAACGAATAGATCTAACTGCAAACATTTCAATATTTCCATACTGGGAGGATGTTGATTTATCAGTAAAACTTCCTATAAGAATAAAACCCGGTATGGCATTTGGTACAGGAACTCATGAAACAACCCAAATGGCTTTGATATTACTGGAACAAAAATTGTTTCAGGGTATGACTGTTCTTGATGCAGGATGTGGTGGTGGAATATTGACAATTGCTGCATATAAAATGGGTGCAAAAAATGTAGATTCCTGGGAAATTGATGATGAGGCAAAAGAAAATTTTGATGATCAGATGAAACTAAATGATGTTAAAGCGGTTATGAATATTGGAGATGTAACCAAACTTGATAATTATGATTATGATCTGATTATCAGCAATATTCAGATTGGACCAAACACAACATTGTTGGAAAAATTAGTAGAAAAGAAATCAAAAGCACCTGTAATTTTTACTGGAATTTTGGATAAAGAACGTGATTTGTTTCGCGAGCTTGTGAAAGATAGTGGTAGAATAATCACGGCTGAATTAATTAAAAATGAATGGATGGCTTTTATTGTTAAGCCGGTAATGGATTAGGAATTTTCATTATGATGATACAGAGGAAATATTATGATTTTTAAAAAAGTCTCTGCGTTCTTTTCGTCCTCGGCGGCGAAAACTTCTTTTTGTGGTTTCACCAAAATTAAATTAAAATATAATTTCTATGAACATAATATATTTAACATATCTATTCCCCTTTTGATATTTTCCATGTTGTTTTTCGTAAATAATTGTAATGATAATACAAGTATAATTGATGAGACTGATCCTGTTATTGATTCATTAAATCTTCATTATGGAATATCAACTGCTTCATTTTTTATTGGAGCACAAATATCGGATCCGCAAGGGATTGAAACCATTAATGAAGTCAAGTATAGTTTGTATTATGGTGAAACTGATTCTACAGGTGATGAATTATTATTTGAGGGAAACCTTGTAGATGATGGTACAAGTGGAGATATTATTAAGAATGACGGAGTTTTTTCCAGGAAACATTTTGACATGGGGGAAGGTTTTTATAAATGTATTGTTCTGGCAGATGATGAAGATGGTAATGAGACTGAAATCATTACTAAGGTTGAATATGCTGTTAAAAATGAACCCCCTTTTGTTTATATGAATGAATATACTAATGAATTTGAAAAAGGTGATACACTAATATTTAGAGTAAAAGCAACTGATCCACAGGGATTAAATGATATTGCCGGAGTTAGTTTTACTATCGAGTATCCTGACAAAGAAATGAAATCAGGATTTGTCATGCGTGATGATGGATATCTTGGTGATGAAACAAAAGGTGATGGAATTTATACCTACAAGACTCCCACAAATAAACAAAGTATTTACCAGGGGCTATGGAATTTCAGATTTACAGCAAAAGATAAAGGCGGACTTCACAGTAATACTGTAAAAGCAGTAGTAAAAAATCCGGGTGTTCATGTTACAAATCCTGATGAAGCAGGTAATTATAATATTGGGGATACATTAAACATTGAATGGGAAAGTGTTTTTATTGATTCTCTTGTAATTGAATATACTTTAAATAATGATTTTGGTTCACCTGATTATACACGAATTGATACTGTTGCCGCTGAAACCAGATTGTATAAATGGAAAATTCCGGCAGTATTGAAATCTGATCATTGTAAAATCAAACTTTTTGATAAAAATAAACAAGCACGATATGATGTAAGTGACATAGAATTCAGGATACAATAATGAGAAATTTTTTTATACATACAGTAGTGTTTTTTCTATTAGTAAATAATGTACATGCATTTAATTATAAATTAAACTCTACAACCAGAGATACAGTTGGTACCTATCCGGGAATGGCAAATAATGGAGCTGTTGATATTGTTTTTCAGGGTGATTCGCTCATTTGGTTTGCCGGTGGAGGTGGACTTTTCAAAACAGAAGATTTTGGAAAAAGCTTTGAAAGCTATTTTATGGGTGACAGTATGATGGTTTATGGTGCAATTACAGCGGTTGCTTCCTATGATTCTGTGATATGGCTTTCAGCTGTGTTTGATTCATTAATTAATAATGAAGAGCAACTTACAGGCAGTGGACTTTCTTTTTCAAAAGATTGCGGTGAAACCTGGGAATACATAGATCAGCCAATTGATGATAGATATGATGAATGGGATATTTGGGCTGGCGACACAGTTTATTTTTTGCCCGTAACCACACCGGTAAATAATACAACCTGGGATATTGCTGTAACACAGGAATACGTTTATATTGTAAGTTGGGCCGGTGGATTAAGACGTAGTGCAGATTTTGGGAAAACCTGGCAAAGACTTCCACTTCCTTCAGATGATACAGATTTTATGGGTGATGAAAAAATTACTTTTGAAATTAACCCCAGAGATCCGGGAGCAGGAGGAAATCATAATCATAAGGGATTTTCCGTAATTGCTTATGGTGATACAGTATGGGTTGGAACTGCAAATGGCATTAACCGTGGTATTTTAAAAGATGATTATATAGAATGGCGAAAGTTTAATGCACAAAATTCAGCAATTTCAGGAAATTTTGTAGTAAGTCTTCACAGGCAGATTTATGATGGAAAAGAAATCGTATGGGCAGTAACCATGTCAGCAGAAGAATCAGGAGAATTTAGAGGAATAAGTTATACTTCAGATGGTGGATTGACATGGAAAAATACTCTGAATGGAGAAAGAGGCTATAGTATCGCATCTTTTGATTCTATTACTTTTATAAGCACGGAGAATGGTTTGTTTAAATCATTTGATGGAGAGAACTGGGCTAAATATGCTCCTGCCAAAGAAGGAGAATCTGATGATAGAATTTTAAGCGAAATTGTATATTGTTCCAATGTTGACACTCGTACAGGTGAACCAATTTTATGGATTGGAACCGGAGATGGAATTGCAAAAAAAAAGATTAATGATGTTTACTGGCATATTTATCATAAATCAGTTTCTACAAATTTAGACGGTCAACCTGATATATATGCTTATCCAAATCCTTTTTATCCAAACCATCATAATCAAATTGACGGTAATGGATTTGTCAGAGTTCAATATTATCTTGATAAGCCTGCTGATGTAATCCTGGAAATATTTAATTTCGGCATGGAAAGAGTATATAAAACATCAAATTATGTATCTAATTCGGGTGATAACTGTGTAATTTGGTCAGGAAAAACAGAAGATGGAAATCTTGTTGCGAATGGGACCTATTTTTGCAAAATTACAAAAAAAAATAATGGTAAAGAAAAATCAAGTTGGACAAAACTTATACTTGTAAAGTGATTATTATGAAAAAAATATTAGTTATAATTCTTATTCTCTCATTTTGTTTGACTCTGTCTGCACAGGATCTCGATTATGACAGCGGTATGGCAGGCTCTTTTTTGCGAATGGGATCAGGTGCCAGAAATAAAGCAATGGGTAATACCGGAGTATCTGTTTTGCATTCAGACGCAGCTGCTTTTTATAATCCTGCAATCTTACCTTTTTTAAAAAACAAAAGTTTTAATACAGGCTTTTCTTTTTTGAGTTTAGATCGCCAGTTTCATTATATTGGTATTGCAGTTCCATTAAAACCTACCGCCGGATTGAGCATATCATGGATTCATGCAGGAGTTGATGATATTCAAGGTAGAAACTCGTCAGGTATTCCGACACAGATGTATCAAACCGGTGAAGATGCAGTAATGCTCTCATTTGCCAATAAATTTCATCCAAACTTCGCATTTGGACTAAATTTGAAATATTTACGAAATTCTATGATTGATGTAACTGCAACAGGAGTTGGATTTGATTTAGGACTTCTGTTCAGAATTGAAAATAAATTTGCAATTGGATTACAGGTAAAAGACATAATGTCTGCATACACCTGGAATACAACGGAACTTTTTGAAGCAGAAGGCAGCAATTATAAAGAAAAATTTCCTCTGCTGGCCAAATTGGGTGGATCATATCAATATAAGAATATACTGTTTTGCAGTGATCTGGAATTGCGTGATAATAATGATTTGAAAATACATGCGGGAATTGAATATGTTTACTCCAATATTGGTTCATTAAGAATTGGTATGAATGGAGATCAATTAACATGTGGTGCAGGACTTTCTTATGGATTTTTATGGAATATGTCCACATGTTTAGATTATTGTTTTGAAGTAGCAAAAGCTGGCGAAGGAAATACACATGTGTTTTCATGGCAATTTAAAATTTGAAAAATGAGATATTGTTTGAATATCAGACAAACTGATCTTCGAGCACCCTTCGACGGGCTCAGGATGACAGAGTAGAGAAATGAAATATTGTTTGAATATCAGACAAATTGAGCTTCGAGTGTCCTTCAATGGATTCAGGATGAAAGAGTGTGGAAATAAACTTTGAGATTAAGATTTGAATA
>JAOZSG010000003.1:21638-30021 GCA_029939785.1 Fidelibacterota bacterium
AATGGATTCAGGATGAAAGAGTGTGGAAATAAACTTTGAGATTAAGATTTGAATAGTAAATTAAGAAATACAATCAGCTCTGTCACATTGAGCCCGTCGAAATGTGAGACGGAGCTAGGACTAATTGAAATGAAGAAAAAATGAGATATTGTTTGAATATCAGACAGACTGAGCTTCGAGCACCCTTCGACGGGCTCAGGATGACAGAATATGTGGAATAAAATTTGAAATCAAGATATAAATAGTAAATTAAAAAAATACAACCAAGTCTGTCACATTGAGCCCGTCAGTAGCCGGATTTACAACCAGTCGAAATGAGAGACGGAGTAATGACCAATTGAAATGAAGAAAAAATGAAAACAGGTTTTGTATATATTTTAAAATGTTCTGATGACTCATATTATACTGGAGTTACAAATGATCCGGAAAGAAGATTAGTTGAACATCAAATAGGACAATGCGATGGATATACAAAATCAAGAAGACCTGTAAAAATGGTTTGGATTTCTGAAGAAATGGATATTCTAACTGCAATTGAAAATGAAAAGAGAATAAAGGGTTGGCGGAGAGAAAAAAAAGAAGCAATAATAAATAATAAATGGGACAAGTTGCCTGAATTATCGTATAGTTATAGGGGAAAGAAAAAATAATAATCTGAGCTTCGAGCACCCTTCGACAGGCTCAGGATGACAGAGTAGAGAAATGAATATTGAAATCTATATTTGAATAATAAATTAAGAAATACAACCAAGTCTGTCACATTGAGCCCGTCAGTAGCCGGATTTACAACCAGTCGAAATGTGAGACGGAGTGCTGACTAATTGAACTTCGAACTTCCTTCGGGGTTCAGGATAACAGAGTGAATAATAAAATAGGATAAATAATGAAGAAATTAATAAGTATAATTATAATGTTAATTATAACAAATTTTTGTTTTGCAGAAACCGGAGATTCAGGGATGGGTTTTTTAAAAATGCCGGCCTCTGCAGGTTCTGCATCTACAATGTCTGTATTTGCTCCAATAAGTGAAAGTGCGAATGCATTGTTTGAAAATCCTGTTGGTATTTTTTCGAATAATACAAATATAAATTTCACACATAATTTTTGGTTTGCTGATGTAAGTCAGGATGTAATTTCAGTGTCAGTTCCAACAAAACTGGGTACTTTTTCAGGTGGTTTGAATTTCGTGAGAATTCCTGGAATAGAAGTCCGAAATAGACCAACTGAAGAACCTCTGGAAGAAATTGAAGCTCAATATCTTGCTACAGCAATAGGTTATGCAAATAAGTTTTTTGATAAAGTAATAATTGGCGGAACTGTAAAATACTTATACGAATCTCTATACACTGAATCAGGAACGGGAGTTGCTGTTGATTTGGGTGCAAGATGCAAAATTCCCGGAAATCTGGATCTATCTCTTTCTTTAAATAATCTTGGTAAAATGGGTAAATTGGATAATATAGAAACAACATTACCAACAACTATGCAGATAGGAATAATTCACCCACAATTATATAAAAATGATATAATTAGAGGTTCATTAGGGTTATCTGTCACATCCAATTTGAATAGCAGTGTAACAAGTGTACTTTTTGGTACACAGATACAGTTGTATAATAAATTCAAACTAAGTGGCGGATATGGCTTTCAGGGAGATAATACTAAAGCATCCTTAGGAGTGGGAATTAATATCAAGAAAATTCAACTTGATTATGCTATGCTATTTATAGAGAAAGGTTTGGAATATCCTCATATTATAACATTGTCGTGGGGATTATAGTAATAAAGTTTTAAAGTTGTAAGGTTGTAAGGTTGTAAGGTTGAGGAATATCATTGTATAAAAAAAATATCACAACATTAATATTTGATTTAGATGGAACTCTTATTGATACAGGCAGAGACATTGCCAATGCGATGAATCTTACATTATCACATTATAATTGTCCTCAAATTAAAGAAGATCGGTGTATAGAATTAGTTGGTGATGGAATTATCAAACTGGTTAGTCGTGCTTTTGGCGAAGTAAAGCATAATGATATTAATTATAAGTTTGATTCGGAATTTCTTGATCCGGCAGTGGATCTTTATCGTCAAATTTATCATGAACATATGTTCGACACTACCAAACCATATTCCGGAACAGTAGAAGTACTTACTAGTCTAAAAAATAATAAACTTGCCGTTATTTCGAATAAAGATTATAAATATACTTTAGAAATATTGCAATATTTTAAATTGGATCAATATTTTCAAATAATTCTTGGTGGCGATTCTTTAGAATACAAGAAACCACATCCTGAACCTTTATTACACGTAATGGAAAAGCTAAATTCTTCTCCGGAAGAGACAATGATGATTGGTGATACTGATAAAGACATCAGATCAGGCAAGGCAGCGAATGTTACTACCTGTGCCGCATTATATGGAATGAGATCAGAAGAAGAGTTGAAACTACATCAGCCGGATTATTTCATTGATGATATATCAAAATTACTAACAATAATCTATTTATTTTAATTTGACATAAGTAAATTTACGGATTATGAAAAGATTAACTCTTGTTACTTTACTTTTACTGTTTTCTTCACTATCCATTGGTTCCTCAATTCCAGTTGACTTATCTGATCCTGTTTATTCATTTATAAGTAGAATGGAAACCGGTGGAATCATTGATTGTACAAACTCTAGTTTACCATTTTCCAGAGACCAAATTGCTGATTTTTTAGTTCACATTGAAAAAAAAATTGACTTATTGTGTAGAGTTGATAAAGAACGATTTTATGAATTCTATGTAAATTACAGATATGAAATATCAAATGATAATCATGGAGATCTAAATTCATCTGAAGACTTATTAGCACCATTTTTTTCTGAATCAGGAAGTATAAGGATATTGACAAATCATTTATCAAGAGAGAAAAACAGAGAGGAAAGTCATCTTTTTACTTATGAAGACAATGATTTTTTTCTTTGGGGTGATGTAGGATTAGGATTACATAAACAATCTAAAAATGGACATTCAAGAGGACTTCTGTTTGATCAATACAGAGTTCGTGGAAGTTTGGGTAAAAATCTTTCCTATAATGTTAAATTTTTCAGGTATAGCCGCGAATACAACTCAAAATATACCGAACTTACAAAAGAAGAAATTGGCAACTGGAGTATGACACAACCGGAAAGTAATATAACCTTTGATAATGTCCATTCATCTTTTGTTTATAACAAAAAACATTTTCGTATTGGAATGTATCATCAGCCAATTAAATGGGGAGTTAATTCACGGGATAACTTAATATTATCTGACTATGGTGCAGCTTTCCCCTATTTTGGCTTTGATTATAATTATAAAGGTATCAATTTTTCTTTTATACACGGATCACTTTTGAATGATAGTACAAGTGTTAGAAGTGCTGATTTTGAGGTCAGAAACAGAGAAAAGTATATAGCAGCTCACAGACTTGAAATTCCACTTTTGTCCCATAAAATAAGACTGGGAATTACAGAAATGTTAATTTATGGAGATCGAAATCCTGAAGCAGGTTATATGATGCCTATGAATTTTTTCTGGTCAATTGAACATACATTGATGGATCGTGATAATTCTTTACTTGCCTTTGATATAAAAATCAATCTAATAAGAAATCTCAGACTATATGGAACTTTTCTTTTAGACGAATTACGGTTTGGTGAATTAGGTAATGATTGGTGGGCAAACAAACATGGTCTGCAGGGAGGATTTCAATATTCTTCACAACTGGCGGGTTTTCCTCTGGATTTTATTGTTGAATATACTCAGGTTCGTCCATGGACTTATTCACATAAATTTCTCACAACAAATTATACAAATAATGGAATATCTCTGGGATTTCCATACGGTGGAAATTCCCAATATTTTTTATTTAGAAATGAATTATGGCTTTCATCCAGAATGAAAATATTTACACAATATACCTATCTGAAACACGGATATGATGATATGGAAAATTTCTGGGGTGGAAATCCAGCAATAATGTATACCAAAAGAGACCAGCAATTTGATAATAGTACGAAATGGTTAATGGGTACAATCAATAATATAAAAACAATTGACATAAACCTGGATTATGAGTTTATGAATGACTGTTTTGTAGTTTTTCATTTATTACAACAAACTAATCATAATGAAACAAATTATTTTTTTGACATAGGGTTGAAACTCGATTTATGATATTTTATTCAATTCTTACTATTGGCTATTGTTTGCTATTTATCCTTCTTTTAATCGGATTATTACTTCATAAACAAACCTTTAATTCAGTTCAATATTCCGTTTCAATAATAATTTGTGCTAGAAATGAAGATAAAGTAATAACAAATCTATTAAAAAGTTTGGAAGCCATTGAGTATCCGGCAGATAAATATGAAGTGCTTTTAATTAATGATGACTCTTCTGATAGTACCGAAAAAATCATGAAAGATTTCAGTTTCAAACACAGCAATTGGAAACAATATGATCACATTAAAAAAGAGAATTCACCCAAAGGTAAAAAAGGTGCTTTAACTTTTGGTATTAACCAAAGTAAGGGAGAAATCATTCTTGTTACTGATGCCGATTGTATAGTACAACCAAACTGGATTCAAAGTATGGTGTCTTGTTTTGATAAATACACAGGAATGGTTCTTGGATATAGTCCTGTAAAAAAACGAAAAGATCTATTATCAATTTATCAAAGATTCGATACTCTTTGTGAAGGTACAACCGCCGTGGCTTCAGTTGCGTATAACAAACCAACTCATTCAAATGCCCGAAACCTTGCTTTTAGAAAAATTGTCTTTGATGAAGTCGGAGGGTATGAATCGGTTGGTCATATTGATACCGGTGATGATTTTTACCTTTCAAAACTGATTAAAGAAAAGACAAATTGGAAATTTAATTATAATACTAATCAACAAAGTTTTGTTTATACTGATGAAATAATATCTATTCGAAAATTCTTACATCAACAATTACGAAGAAACAGTAAAGCTTTTGATTTGGGCCTTCCATTATTTTTGATGGGAAGTTGGGTAATTATTTTTCATCTGATATTATTATTTTTAATATTTTCCGGAAGTATCATTGGTTTATACCTTTTGATTATAAAAGTAATTGCTGAAATGCTTCCTGCTCTTGCCGGTGCGAAATTATTGAAAGAAGAAGGTTTGATCAAATATTTTCCAATACTTTGGATTGTTTATCCAATCATATATTTAAGTTCACAGATTTTAGGATCACTCCGTTTTTATAAGTGGAAATAATATACTCAAATGATTGACAAACAATATAATCATTAATATATTATAGACTGAAAAAAGATAGATATTAACAAAAAATAAAGGAGAAGAGTATGAGTATAATTATCGACGTAAATGCAAGAGAAGTTCTTGATTCAAGAGGAAATCCCACAGTTGAAGTTGAAGTTTTAACTGAATCCGGTGCATGGGGCAGAGCAATTGTTCCATCCGGTGCTTCCACAGGTGAACATGAAGCTGTTGAGCTTCGTGATGGAGATAAAGATCGTTATTTGGGAAAAGGAGTATTAAAAGCAGTACAAAATGTTAATGATGTTATTGCACCTGAAGTTGTTGGTCAGAGTGTAATGGATCAGACATATATTGACAATCTACTTTTGGAATTAGATGGAACAGAAAATAAATCCAAACTTGGTGCAAATGCTACTCTCGGTGTATCTTTAGCAGTTGCAAAAGCTGGTGCAAATTATGTTGGACTTCCATTATATAAATATATTGGTGGTGTAAATGCGAAGACTCTACCTGTTCCAATGATGAATATTCTGAATGGTGGATCTCATGCAGACAATAATGTTGACTTACAGGAATTCATGATTTTTCCAATCGGTGCAGATTCATTTTCTTCTGCAGTCCGTATGGGAGTAGAAGTTTTTCATAACTTAAAAAATGTACTCAAAGAAAAAGGTCTGAATGTAGCTGTTGGTGATGAAGGTGGTTTTGCTCCTGATTTAAAATCAAATGAAGAAGCAATTCAGGTTATTGTAGAAGCAGTCGGCAGAACAAAATATGAAATGGGAAAAGATTTATTTATTGCCTTAGATCCTGCATCATCAGAATTTTATAATAAAGAAACTAAAAAATATGAACTAAAGTCAGAAAACAAAGAATTAACTTCAGAAGAAATGGTTGATTATTATGCTGACTTATGTGCAAAATATCCAATTGCATCTATCGAAGATGGTCTCGCTGAAGACGATTGGGATGGCTGGAAATTAATGGTTGAAAAGCTTGGTGACAAAATTCAGATCGTTGGTGATGATTTATTAGTTACAAATGTAAAAAGACTTAAAAAGGCAATTGCAGAAAAAGCATGTAACTCAATTCTGATCAAAGTTAATCAGATTGGTACATTGACAGAAACATTGGATGCAATCGAACTTGCTCATAAAAATGGTATGACAGCAGTAGTTTCTCACAGATCAGGTGAAACAGAAGATACTACAATTTCTGATCTTGTAGTTGCTATGAATACCGGTCAAATCAAAACAGGATCTGCTTGTCGTTCAGATAGAATTGCAAAATACAACCAATTATTACGAATCGAAGAAGAACTTGATGAAGATGGAACTTTTGAAGGAACTAATGTTCTAAAATAAGATGAAACCTAATTATTTAAATAAAAACAGCAAATCAAATACTCAACGACTATTTTATATATTTTGGTCGTTGATATTTGCAACTGCTTTTATTTTGATGTTTGTTACCGGTGATTATGGGCTCTATCAAATATATGTTTTAAACAAGCAGACAAAGAATATTGAGTATAATATTCATGGATTAAAAATGCATCAGGATTCGCTTCTTGTAAAAAAGAAAATGCTTGAAGAAGATATAAAATATATAGAAAAATTAGCCCGTGAAAGATATCGGATGGCAAAAAAAGGAGAAAAAGTTTTCAAGGTCATTGAAAATAATAAATAAGTATAAATAAAGGGCAATAACAATAGGTTATTGCCCTTTATAATTTCATTGCTAAAATTTTTGGATAAATGAGTTTTAATATGTTTTGTCACATCAAATATTCTGAAAAAATGCTCATTTTTTTGAATATTTGCTAAATATTATGAAATTTTTCTATACATTTTTATATTTTATATTTTTTTTTCACTAACATAAATATTTGTTTTTAAAAGCAATTATATGTATTATTGTATTTCTCGACGATAAAAAAAATACTCTCGTCGAAAGAAAAACTTGACATTAATTTGTTGGTCAATTAAAATTATAACAAAATGAAAAGTGATAGATAACGCAAAAGGAGGTACACTATGGCAGAAAAAGTTAAAGAATGTAAAATTACAAAAGAAAAAGGATATTTATATTATCTTGACAAAAATGGTAATGTTGCCCGTTCAAAAATGGCCCGCGGTGGAGAAAAAGGTGGCGGTGCTGAAGTTGTGAACGAATCTGGTGTAACAAGAGAAAAAGGTTTTCTTTATTTCATCGACAAAGATGGTGATGTTGCCAGAGCAAAAATGGCTAGAGGACGCAAAAAATAAGGTCTTTTAGGCAATAGGTTCTAAACAATTTTAAGACTCCGTGGTTAATTATTACGGAGTCTTTTTAATATGTGGGTTGAAATGAATAATTCTAAATTTAATAATAAAGATTATTTTAATATAATTAGTATCATACTACTTTTTACTATTTCCCTAATATTTACATTAAAAAACTACCAAAAAGCATTTCCTGATCAAGCAGTACAATTTACTGTAAACAAGGAAATGGCTAAAAATCAGGCTTTACTAATGTTAAAAGATCTGTCTATTGATATATCTGAATTTCATCACGCACAACAATTTACATATGATTATAAAACCAAAATTTTCATGGAAAAAGAATTGGGTTTTGAGAAATCCAATGAATTATTACAAGATGAATTTCAAATTTGGCAATGGGCAAACAGATGGTTTAAACCATTATCCAAAGAAGAATTTAGAGTTAATATTTCAACTTCAGGAAAACTAAAATATTTTGAACACAGAGTACCGGAAGAACGGGAAGCAAATAATATTACTATTGATGAGACCAAAGAATTAATTAACAATTTTATTGATAACTTTACTGATATTGAATTTGAAAAATGGTATCTTGTTGATAAAAGTACTGAGTCAAAGCCAAACAGAATTGATTATTTATATACCTATCAGAAAAAAAACATGGAAATATTTGGTGCTAATCCAAGATTTCAAATCCAGATATATGGAGATAAAATAGGCAAATTTCATGAATATGTTAAGCTACCTGAAACCTGGATAAGAGAATATCAACATCAACGTTCATTAAATACTACAACCGCAACTATCGCTAATTTTTTTATGATTATATTATT
>JAOZSG010000003.1:30031-32170 GCA_029939785.1 Fidelibacterota bacterium
ATTATTTATCATTGCTCTTGTAATGTTTATTGTATATTCCATAAAACATAAATTATATTATAAAACAGGGTTAATTTTTGGAATATTGATTGCAATAATTAATTTTGCATCAAAGTTAAATAGTATCCCTTTAGCAAAATTCTTTTTTAATACTAATCAGACATTCGGTCGTTTTTATTCAAATTTATTAATAGAAGGATTAATCCAATCAATTTCATTAGGAATTTTGGTTTTTGTACTTGGATCCATAGGAAATTATTTATACAGAATACATTTCCCAAAAAAAATTACATTATTGTATAGTTTTTCATTTGAAGGGATGAAAACTAAAAAATTTTTTTACAATATTATTCTTGGGTTCACCCTTGCATTTGTATTTATTAGTTTTCAAATACTATATTATTCAATTGCTTTGAAATTTGGAGCATGGTCTCCGACACAAGTCCCCTATTCAGAAATGTTAAACACAAAATTTCCATGGATTTTTATATTGTTCGCAGGATTTATACCATCTATAACCGAAGAATTTTGTTTCAGGTTATTTAGTATTTCATTATTAAAAAAGATAACTAAATCAAAATTATTGGCAATACTGATTCCGGCAATTATATGGGCATTTGCTCATTCAAATTATCCACAACAACCTTTCTGGATTCGAGGTATTGAAATTAGTATTATGGGCATATTGATTGGTGTTTTATTTTATAAGTTCGGAATAACATTTGCTTTGATTTGGCATTATACTGCAGATGCTGTACTTTCATCAATAATTTTCATCAAATCCGGAAACAGCTATTTATTTATTAGTGGTTTTATTGCAGCAATAATTGTTCTACTTTTATTGGGATACAATTTGTTTTATTACTTTAAAAATAATGGATTTTTATCTGATAAAAATTTATTAAATGAAAAATTTAATAAAGAACATATAAAGCCGGAATACATTGAAGAAATCCCTTCTGAAAACAATATTCACAAATATGAAGTTTTAACACCTACTCGTATAAAAGTGGCTTTTATTTTAATTATTCTGCTTATTTTTGGTTTATTTATACCAACCTCACATATTGGTGATTTTTATAAATATACAGTTAGTAGGACTGAAGCCTTAAAAACAGCCGAAACATTTCTTAGTGAAAGAGGGATTGATTCGGAAAAATATTTACATGCAATCGCAATAGAAAATTTTCATGACACAAAAACCAGTAAATATATTTTAGAACATACAAGTATTGATACACTAAATATTTTATTAGCATATAACCTAAAAAACTCATCAGTTTACTACATACGTTTTTTTCAGGAATTAGAAAAAGAGGAGTATCGAATTTACATCCATCCTATGGACAATAAGATTGTTGGATTTGAGCATATAATCGAAGAAGAGGCTCAGATACCATCACTTAAAAATAAACTAGCCCTTTTTAAAGCAGAAAAGTTTTTATACAGAAAAAATTTCAATATTGATGATTTTCAATTAATAGAATCTTTTACAGAAAAACAAAAAAACCGTATTGATCATACCTTTATTTATGAAAGTAAAGATGGCCATCCTGCAAATATTGGTGAAGGTCGATTTAGAATAACTATTATTATTAAAGGTGATGAAATTAGTGAATTCTATTCATCCTACAAAATTCCAGAAAAATGGATATTGGAATATTCCAGAAGTACTGGTTTTGATTCATTTAGAATGGGACTTCAACTTGCTTTAATTCCATTAATTCTTTTGTTCTTCTTTTTCCATTATAAAGTCACTATAAATTTTTCGAATATTCCCTGGAAGTTTATAACTAAAATTGCCACAACCTTATTTGTAATAATATTAATTGGACGATTATTAGCTTTTAATTCAAACAGAATATATTTTGATACAAGTTGGAATATAATGCTATTTAATATTGTCTATTTTAGTTCACAAATTTTAATTTCTTTAATATATACTCTCGGAGCATCTCTTGCTGTTTTTTGTGTTATATTATTTTTACCATCTAATAAAAATATCAAATTATATATCAAAGAAACATCCGGGTTTGACGCAGTTTTTTCATCCATATTAACAATATCGGGAATGGTATTTATATTTCATCTAAATACATTTATAGGAAGTAATATTGGAAATGCTGTGTGGCATCCGGA
>JAOZSG010000400.1 GCA_029939785.1 Fidelibacterota bacterium
AAAAAAAGGAACCGCCGTGACAGTTCCTTTTGTGCTTGATTGAATGTATGAAGGAGATTATTTTATGAAAGCCATCATTTTAGTTTCGTTGTAAGAACCAGCAGATATTCTATAGATATAAGTACCTGTTGGAAGGATTTTACCATTATCATTTAAGCCATTAAACTTAACATTATAATTACCAGCAATTTTTTTATCATTAACTAATGTTCTAACTTTTTTTCCAAGAATATTAAATATCTGTATATTAACATTTGATTCTTTACCAACATTATAGGCAATAGTTGTGCTGGGATTAAAAGGATTTGGATAGTTTTGTTCCAAAGAAAACTCTGTAGGAATCTGTGTTAACTCAACAGTAGTCATATCTTTTGAATTGTTAGAATTGATCTTAACCTGTCCGTCAACAACAAGAGTTTTATTTTTGTCAAGTAAATTTAATTCAATAGTAGCAAGTCTTGAAGTTTCTAAAGGAGTAGTTCCAGCCATTGCAATAATGATTTTGCCATTAACTTCATTACTTGTCATCTGCCATCCGTTAGGTAAATTTGATGTTATGCCATTGATTTCAGCAATGTTTACATCGATATCTGTATTGATTTCTACAGAATAAACATTCTCTGTTCTTCCTGTAAGATCGATAGGTAATGTATAAGTATCATTATTCATTTCAAGATTCCAATCAATATTACCATAAGCAAGAACCTCTTTTGCCATTCCATTAGTCTGAGCAGGGAATTCGGAGATAAGACCAACTGAATATCTGAGTATATAAGAAGCATCCATAGCACCAACAATATCATCACCAGTTACATCAGAAGTATAAAGTGCATCACTGTTAAGTGTTGTTGCCCCTACTACAGATTGCATAACTACAGAAGCATCAGAAGAAAAATACATTATATCAGTAAGATAATCCAAATTAGCATCACCAAGTACAAATACACTTACTATAGTAGTATCAAAAACTGTATCGATTCCATCAGTAACAGATACTATCAAAGTAGTTGATCCGGTGTCAGAAGCAGTCCAACTAAAATGGCCACTTTCATTTATTGTAGCAGTAGCAGGACCTTCAACCAATGTATATGCAAGTTCTTCTTCATCTAAATCAGTAGCCCCATAATTTAGTGTAAAATCATTGTTGATGATTATATTTGTATCAGATAATGTTGAGGTAAATTGCGGTGTACGGTTTACATTATTAACAGTAATAGTAGTTGTATCATATACTGTTTCTAATCCGTCATTTACTGAAATGATTGCTGTATAAGTTCCGGCATCAGTATAATCAGGAGTCCATGTCAATGTTGTATCTGTATTATCAAATGTAGCACCTACTGGAATAGAAACTGCTGTAAATGTTAAAACATCTTCTGTATTGATATCCTGAACATTGTAATTTATTAATAATTCAGAATTTTCATTTACAGTAGCAGTTTCAACAGCATTTACGAAAACAGGAGCAACATTACTTAGAATACTTATGCTTCCTGAATTTGTTTCTACTTCCGGAGTACCGGTATTAAAAATAAAATTATCAAAGGTCAAAACAGCATCAGCTTCAGCAAGTAATTCTGTTTTAAGATAAACTAATGTTTCATTGTTTGATGTTATTGGAGAGGTTGAAAACATACCAATAGTAATTTTGTTGTTTTCATTTGTGTTTGCAAAAACCATTGCGTCTGCTGTAATTGTTCCTGATGTTGCTATATCAAAAATATTTATAAGGGAGGAATTATAGGAAATTGTGAAATTTGCGGAAGTTACATTATCTTCAGTATTTAATTCCGCAATTGTAACAGGGATTAATAATGTATCGCCAATATATCCTTCTGCCTGTGTAGAAGCAGAAACGATAATGTTTGTAGCCTGTGCTGTGCCTGATAGATCAATTGAAACTGAATTGTTGTCAGGATCATTACTTTCTACTATTAATGTAGATGATTTTGTACCGGCTGAAGTAGGATTAAAAGATAATGTAGCAACAGAGCTGTCACCAGCATTGATTGTTAAAGAAGTTTCACCTGATATGGTGAAATCGCTATTTTGTTCGCTTTGGGAAATGTTACTTATTACTAATGGTAGGTCACCTCTATTATAGAAAGTGATAGTTTTTTCAGCGGTTTGGTCAACATCAATATTGCCGAAATCAACTGCTGTTGGTATTTCAGCCAGGATAAATCCTGATGTTAAAAATATTGTTGTGATGGTTGCTAATAAATTCTTCATTTTGGTCACCTCGTTTAATTAAAAATCATTCATTCAATCCTATATTATATAATCCAATGAATGTACCACGAGCATAAATAATTGTTTTATAGGCAATTAAAACAGAGGAATTTAAAACAAAGACATGTACAAATAAAATACATAATTCAAATAGTTGATTTATCAGGTAAGGAATGTTTTGATAAAATATATTAGTTTTAGATAATTTATATTAGTATGCTGTTGTTTTTACCATAATATACTAATCCGCAAAATTTCATGAAAAAATCAACATTGTCTATTTTTTAGACATGTGTTAAATGTGTTTTCATTTTGTTTGTTTTTATAATTTCAGAATTCCGCACCTAATATTAATAAGAATAGAACACGGGTTGAACGGATTAAACGGATTTGCACAGATTTTCTAATAACTTTTCTGTCATTTGACTTCGTTGTTATTTGTTGTCCAATTGCAATTCTTTTCGCATTATTAATAATAGAGCAGTACCTAAAGGTGCTTTAGTAAAAACCCATACCTTTAGGTACGATACTATCAAAACTTAGACAAAAAAAGTTTTCGCTAAATTCGGAGTTTTGAATTTTGT
>JAOZSG010000401.1 GCA_029939785.1 Fidelibacterota bacterium
TTCCTTCATCAGAATGCCATAATTCACCAACATGTAAGCCCTTTTTGGTATCCTGACTAAAACTCATTGTTCCGATTACTAATAATAATACAATTATAGTTAATTCTTTTCTCATCATTCAGCCTTATAACTACCTATCTATTTTTTACTTACAACAATTTAAATTTCTTTTTCAACCTAATATCCCTCGATGATGAACAAATCAATACTTCAAATATTCCAGGTTCAGCAACCCATTTTTTTGTTTTAACATCATAAAAAGCCAAATCAGATTTATCAATTCTCATAGAAATAGTTTTACTCTCGCCAGATTTCAGACTAACTCTTTTGAAACCTTTCAGAGATTTCACTTCACGTTCAACACTTGCTTTTTTATCATGAATATATAATTGTACAACTTCATCACCATCCATTTTTCCTATATTTTTAACAGTTAATGAAACTTCCATTTCATCGTTTTGCTTCATTGATTTACTTGAAAGTTTGATATCTGAATATTCAAATGTTGTATAGGACAACCCATATCCAAAAGGAAACAATGGCTCAATTTTATTTTTATCAAAATGACGATAACCGACATAAATACCTTCAGTATATTCTGCTAATTCTTTCTTGCCCGGATATGTACCGAAAGCAGAATGATCTTCCCATTTTTTAGTAAAAGTTACTGGTAGTTTTCCAGAAGGATTGACATTACCAAATAGAATATCCGCAACAGCATTTCCACCGTCTTGTCCAGGATAAAATGCTTCCACAATTACTGGAACATCATCTATCCATTCACTCATAATAAGTGGTGTTCCATTATTCAAAACCACAATACAATTTTTATTCACTTCTGTAACCATTTTAATCAAATCAATTTGTTCTTTTGGTAATGATAACTCATCACGATCAAGTTGCTCACCTTCCATTTCAGAAAATAATCCCATACACATTATAACATAATCAGAATTACGAGCCAACTCTACTGCTTTTTGATCACTTGTATTTGGTTTAAATGGAGCTATTCCCATTTTACAACGACAAGATCCAATATTTTCATAGAACTCAACTTTCAGATCATATTTTGCATTTTTCTCAAATTTAAAAGTCGTTACTTTAAATTTTCCTGGTGCTTCATCAGTCCATGAATCAATTAACAATTCATTATTCAAAAATACTTTCACACCATTATCAGCCTGAATACCAATTTCGTAAAGACCTTTACCTGGAGAAATTAACTTGCCTGTCCATCGAGCAGACCATTTATCATGATTTACTACTCCGGGTTTTGGACATCCGGGACCACTTCCTGGTACAATAGGTCCAAATCCCCAATCAAAATTAATTGACTTTTCAGTAGATACAAAAACAGGTTTACCCTTTAATTCTTTATTGTTAAAATATTCAGCATAAAGTCCGGGTTCACCATTTGGCTGTTCATAATATTCTGGTCCGGCAATTGGCAATTCAAGACTTAATTCCGGAATTCCACGTTCAAATTTTATATCAACCTTATCACCAACTTTATTGATAATTCCATCCAAAGGAGAAACTTGAAAATAACCATGATATTCACCACTTCCTGAACCTGCAACACGAGCAACATTTCCATTTGGTCCAAGTACAGCGATTGATTTTATTTTATTCTTATCTAATGGTAATATATTTTTCTCATTCTTTAATAACACAATACTTTTATGTGCAGTTTCAAGAGCCAGATTAATACGTTCTTCAGTTTTTAATTCACCACCATAAGCATTTACCTGTTCATCAAAAAGACCAGCACGAAACATGATTCTCATCATATTCCGAACTCTGTCATCTATCGTTTCTTCAGAAACCTCACCGCTTTTTACAGCATCCAAAAGTTTTTCGCCAAACCAAAGTGCTTTTGGCATTTCCAGATCTAATCCAGCATTTGCCATTTTTGCTGTGCTATGAGTTCCACCCCAATCAGACACAACAAAACCATCAAATCCCCACTCATCTCTCAAAATATCATTCAAAATATATTTATTTTCAGAACACCAATCACCACGAAACATATTATAGGCACTCATTAATGACCAACCGTTTCCCTCTTGCACTACTGATTTGTATGCCGGTAAATAGATCTCACGCAATGTTCTTTCATCCATTTTAATATTCACGTCAAAACGATTCCAATCCTGATTGTTAGCGATAAAATGTTTTGTAGAAGTAATAACTTTTTGGCTCTGTGCACCTTTCACATAGGCAGTTGCCATCCTTGAAACCAAATATGGATCTTCACCAAATGCTTCATAGGCTCTACCATTAAAAGGAGTTCGCATAATATTTACACATGGATTCAGCAACATATTTGAACCAAGAATCCTCGCTTCTTCAGCAATAGATTTTCCAAGTTTATATAACAATTCTTCATCAAAAGTTGCTGCCTGATTCATATTTGAGGAAAAATTTACAGTTTTCCTGTTTACTTTCGTTTCTGATTCTCCATCATAGATAATAATTTTAGGAATCCCCAGACGCTTGTTTCCATTTGTAGAAAAAATTTCACCATTCAACTGATCGATTTTCTCTTCTAATGTCATCTTTTCTAATAGATCTTCTACACGCTGTTCAATTGGTTGTGTTGAATCCAAATAAACCGGAATCTTGCTCATTTGTCCCAGAGATATAGAATAAAAAAGAAGTAAAATTATTATTAAATATTGAACTTTATAAAACATATTATCCCCACATTTGACATTAATTAAACCTCCCAGGTTTTCAAAACCCGGGAGGTTTTTTATATCAAGTCTTCTTCTTATCATTCTGGCACAAAATTATTCTGCCATAATCAATCTG
>JAOZSG010000097.1 GCA_029939785.1 Fidelibacterota bacterium
TATTATGCAAATATATCTAATTTATTTATAATTTTCATCAATTATTCCTACTACTTTTATACACCTAACAACTATTTATCCCTTCTATGCCAAACCGAATGGATTAGAAAGATAATGACGGGATAGAATAGTGTATATATAAACCATAAGTAGGACTCATGCTTGAAATTTTTGGATTTTTATAACCATCCCAATTAATAACTTCAATTTCTTCATCATCATATTTAACATACCATAAATCCATTGCAGGAAAAAGATTATATCCGGCAAAAACACCAATGTTCCAATCAATGTTTACAGCAATTTCCAATCCCAGATTCACTCTCCCCCCGAAACCATAATTAATTATATCTATATCCTCTCCACCTAAACTTCCATCTACAGAAAGCCCCTGAATTCCTAATAAAAACTCTGTATGCATTGCCATTGGCCCTAAATAATACTTTTTTAGATAACCCAAATATCCATTGAAATATGCTGCAAAGGAATTGTTCTGTTTGGTAAAATGATCAACAGTGATAAACCCCAAATCAAATAAATCAAATATTTCCTTTCTGGTATATACTTCGCTTCTGACACCAACTACAGCACCCGTGACTCCAAAAACAAGGAAACTCTGACGTTTATTTGTTAATGGTGCAATATTGGTCTGAATATCAAGATCGATACCGAGTACTGTTTCATTATAATCGTTAAAAACAACTGCAAGTCCATCATCGTTAATATCATCATTAACAAATATTCCTTTTTCAATGTTAAGATTGAATACTCTGGGCTTTAATGAGACATCAATTCCAATTCTTGGATGTTCTACTATTGTCATGCCTCTGATCCAGTCACCCTTGTGGACTGCCCATGCAGATGACAAGTATTGACCTTTTTTAGACGGATCAGCTACTTTGCCAATTCTTACAAAACCATCTTTAGAGAATTTTATTTTTCCTGAATTATTTTGAATCCATTCACCTACATAATAAGGCTGATCAAGCTTAATACCTTCATTTTTACCTAAAGGAAATTTTATATTTCTTCCATCTACTTCTACAATTGGAGTACTTAATTTAAACATTGGTAATTCTTTTATGCGAATTTGAAGATTTTGTCCCATTATACGAGATGCATCTTTTAGAGCTTGTGCAATTGTATTTTTTTTGGAATTATCATCTTTATCCTCACTTGTGCTAACAGACGAATGAACAGTGGCAATTTTTTCAATTTTTGGATTATCACCATAAACTATATGGTAAAATATCAATCCTCCTGACATAGAAACAGTATAAGATTTTTTATTTTTTTTAACCTTGTAATTTGATAAAAATGGAATATAAATATATGCTGAGTTAAAAATCTGCTCTAAATGTTCTGCTGTTATGCCGATTTCTTTTGCTTTGATAGAAATGAAAGAATTTTTTTCTGCTTCTGATACTAATTCTTTGGCTCTTATTTCTTTTTCATAATCAAGGATTTTAATAATTTCCGGAAGCATTGTTTCTTCTACAATTTTTTCGATTTCTTCTTTTGATATTGATGGGTGTTGAGCAATTTGACTTCTAAAATTCCGTGTTACCTGATCAGGAACTTCATTATAATCAAATCTTTTTAATTGAATTGATTGTTGAACAATAGAAAGAAAGGATAGATCAGCATTTTTTGGGAGTTTCTTACAGCCATTAATATATAATAGTGTATTTACAGATGAAATGGATTTTCTTGTATATTTTTCACTTTGAGCTGATAATTGTAAATAAAAAAATAATAACAAGAAGATTAAAATAATATTTTTTTTATTCATATGAACTCCTACATTTTTTAGACCGGATTAACAGAATTTACTAGATAAATATAATTATTTTTCATCCTGTTTACCATGTCTATATTTTTTCTTTCATTTTTTCCATATACCTTTTAACATTACCTATATTAAGTATTTTTTATTATTTGTTTCATGGTTCAAATCAATTGTTTAATTTTGAACTGGTAATCTAATCATATTTTATGTTTTTTTATATAATCAAATACCACAATTGATTTAATGTGATCTAAAGCATAAAATTACACATAAGCGGTATAAAAAAATCCTATGAAACTAAATCAATACAAAACATGTTTTCAAATATTTCTGATTTTAATTTTTAAAATTACTTTTGCTCAAGTAACAAGTAATGAAAATCCGGTTTTGTCATTTACAAATGATAAAATTTGTATTAATGAATTCATGCATCTGCCGGAATCTGATAAAGGTAACGAATGGATAGAAATATTTAATAAATCGAATTTAGAAATTAATATCAAAAACTGGAAAATTTCTGATAGAAGTAAAAGTTCTTTAATTTCAGATCAAGATATAATTATACCTGCAAATGAGTATTTGGTGATTGGCAAAGATTCATCATTTTTGGATTATTGGAATTGCGAAAATTTTATAACATGCTTTGAAGGTTTACCATCTTTAAATAACTCTGGTGATGTAATTGTCTTGTCCAATTCTACAGGACAAACTATTGATTCTATACAATATACCAGTGAGTGGGCTGGTTCACAGGGTGTATCATTAGAAAAGAGAGATGCAAGTGTTTCAGGCTTGCTCATGGAAAATTGGGGTTTATCAAAATCAGAACAAGGAGGAACACCTGGAAAAATCAACACTCTGTCTCTTCCCGAAAATGATCTTAAAATTATTGAGTTTTCTAAATCTTCATCTATATTGCCTGCACCAAATCAGGAAATAGAGTTTTCTATCAAAGTTAGTAATGTAGGTGAAATTGATAATGTTATAAGTGACTTATCTGTTGGATGTGACATAAATCTTGATGGAATTCTAAATAATATCGAAGTTATATCCACACAAAATATCAGTTTAATGCAAAATGATTCTATTTCACTGACAGTTACTTACATACCACCTTCTTTTGGAAGTTTTACCTTAATTGCACAACTGACATCTGAAGACGATGTGAATTCTGAAAATGATATAATGTTTTTTTCATTGAAATTACCTTTTCCCAACGATTGCCTGTGTATTAATGAGTTTATGTATTATGACGAAACTGGTAAAGGTGGCGAATGGATAGAGCTATATAATAAATCAGAAGAAGACATCAATTTGAATAAATGGAATATTTCTGATAATAGTAAAAGTGCGATAATTAGCGATGAAAATATTATTCTAATGGCTAAAGATTATATTGTAATTGTGAAAGATGCCACACTTTTTGATTATTGGGAATGTGATAAATTTATTCCCTGTTTTGAACCTTTACCTTCTTTAAATAATTCCGGTGATTCCATTAAAGTAACCGATCCTACAGGAAAAGTTATTGATGCACTTGAATATAAAAGCAGCTGGGGTAATCAAAGAGGAGTTTCTCTTGAAAAAAAGAATTCTTATTTATCTGGAATGAATTCAGAAAACTGGGGTTTATCAAATGCTGAAAAAGGAGGAACGCCTGGAAAAATCAACACTCTCTCTCTTCCTGATAATGACCTTATTATTACTGGTTTTTCACCTTCAACAACTACAACTCCTATCCCAAATCAAGAGATTGAGTTTATCATTAATGTGAAGAATCTTGGTGGTATTGATAATCCTCAATGTGATTTAATTTTTGGTTGTGACGAAAATTTTGATGGATTATTAAGTGAAAGTGAAATTCAAACCACCCAAAATATAGTCATTGGACTAAATGATTCTGTATCAGTATCTGTAAAGTACACGCCTACCTATTATGGTCTTTTTTCTTTAATTGCTCAGGTTCAGTGTAATAATGATGTTAATCCAGACAACAATACTGCTGATTTTTTCCTAAAACTACCGTTTCCTGACAACTGTATCTGTATTAACGAGTTTATGTATTATGAAGAACCTAATAAAGGCGGAGAATGGATAGAAGTTTTCAACAAGTCCAATAATGATATTAACTTAAAATATTGGAGTATTTCTGATAATAGCAGCAGTGCATTGATTTCTATGAAAGACATAATAATACCATCAAAAGATTACATTGTAATTTCAGATGATTCAACATTTCTTGATTATTGGGATTGTGATAGCAAGTTTATTTTAGCATTTCAAAACATTCCATCACTCAATAACTCTACGGATTCGATAATTATAACTGATCCTACAGGAAAAAACTTAGATTATTTTGAATATTCTAAATCATGGGGATATGAAAAAGGAGTCTCTCTTGAAAGACGTAACCCTTATGGTTCTGCCGAAAATGCTTCAAACTGGGGGTTATCTGTATTCGAGGCAGGTGGCTCTCCAGGCAGACAAAATTCGATTTTGGCAAAAGAACATGATTTGGCATTTATTGCTGATAATTTAACTTATTCTCCGGAAAACATTTTACCAGGAGACTTATTAAATTTCCATATTCAGATTCAAAATTTAGGTTTAAATGAGGCCAATAATTTTTCTGTTGAGATCAGAATTTATAATAATCCTGATTCAGTTTGTTATTCTGAAGTGCTGGTTGAAGAAAGTTATAGTAATCTTATGCCTGACAGTATATTAGTGGATACGATTAAATATTTTGTACACTTTACAGGTATTCAATATATACATTATAACCTTGTCTATGAAAATGATGAAAAACCAGAAAACAACACAATTACAAAAATATTGCCAGTTGGATATCCTGAAAAATCAATCATTATTAATGAGATTATGTATAATCCAAACACTGGAAAGCCTGAATGGTTTGAGATTTATAATATTACTAAAGATTCCTTGAATATGAAAGACTGGTTGTTCCGAGATTCACAAAACACAATTCACTCCATTACTACTGAATCAGTTTATATTCCTCCTGATTCTTTTGGCGTAATTACACATGATGAAAATTTCATAGCAAGTTATCCTGATTTTGATGGAATATTACTTGTGTCTTCATCTTTTCCAACTCTTAATAATCTTGAAGATTCTTTGATTATTTTAGATCCTGTAGAACATTATATCGATAGTTTGTGTTATAAAGCAGATTGGGGAGGTACTCAAGGATATTCTCTCGAGAGAAAAAGTGATGAGAAGGCGACAAACTCTTTTTTAAATTGGGGATCTTCTCAATCTAAATCAGGTAGTACTCCGGGATATACAAATTCAATAGCAATCAAAGACTTTGATCTGGCAGTAGATTCAATTTTTATTGATAATTCAGATATAATACACAATGATGAAATGAAAATAAATGTCATTGTGAAAAATACAGGCTCCAGAGTAATTCGGAATTGCAATCTTAATCTCAAAATTTATAAGACGACTCAGGATTCTATTATTCTGGAAGAAAAGGTATTGAGTATAGATACACCTCATTATCCGCAAATGATAGGAATTCACTCTTTTACGATTTTATCTATTCCTGGTGGAGTTCATAGTGTCATTGCGGAAGTATCTACAATAAAGGATAGCAGAATATCAAATAATAAATATAAATCAATTATAAAGGTTGGTTATCCCAATGCTTCTCTTATTGTGAATGAAATTTTATATTCTCCTGAAAGTGGCGAATCAGAATGGTTTGAAATTTATAATACTCAGTCATATGAGATTGATTTGAATTTATGGGAATATAAAGATGCATCAGGAAAATGGTTGACTTTATGTGATACTGTCCATCTATTAAAGCCGGATGATTTTATAGTAATTTGTGGAAATGAAGATTTTGTTCAGAGTAATCCACAATTTAATGGTTCATATATTATTCCGTCAATATTCCCAACATTAAATAATTCTTCAGATGCATTACTACTTAGAGATTGTATTGAACACGAAATAGATTCAATATATTATTTAAGTAGTTGGGGCGGAGAAAAAAATATTTCTATTGAACGAAGAAATCCTTATACAGAAGCTTTGCTAAAAAATAATTGGGGCAGCTGTATAGACTCTCTTGGCAGTACTCCCGGATTTGCAAATTCAATATTAAAATATGATTACGACCTGTCAATTGTTGATGACTCTTTTTTATTTGATACTTTAATTGTTGATCCATCTGTTGAAATTGGATTTTCTTTGAGCATTCAAAATAACGGAATATTTGAATCCGGTAATTTTACTATAAAACTTTTTAATGATAAAAACCTAAACAATATCACTGAACAAGAAGAAATGGTTTGGAGTTTACATAATATTCCTTCTTTGAATGCCAATTCCATAAAAAAAATTACAGGCACATTATTTTCAGAAAATTCCGGTAGAAACAGATATATATCACAAATTGAAAATAATTCTGATGAAAATCATGATAACAACACACAATCTACTGACTTACTGATTAAATACGAGCCTTTATCTCTAGTGATTAATGAATTCCTGTTTGCTCCAAACACTGGTCAAACAGAATATATTGAACTAATCAATACAAGTGATGAAAATATAGATATTATAGACTGGACAATAACAAATGAGTGGCGAACAACAAGAATTAACAAAAGTGTAGTTATACCACCTAAAAGTTATGTGGTATTGTGTGAAGACAGCAGTTTTTTTAACTATTTTCCACCAACCAACTCTCCCGTAATTGTAATGGATCAGTGGTCACGCCTAAATAATATTCAGGATAATATTGTAATTCGAGATCTTACAGGAGTGTTAATAGATTCTCTCCGATATCATAAAGATCAGGTTAATAAATTTGGGGTATCTCTTGAAAAAATTCTTCCATTCTATTTGGCATATCAGGACACTTCATGGATGGCTTCAACCAGTGAATATGGAGGCACACCCGGATTTTTTAATAGTATTTCTCCATTTCTTTATGATTTGAGATTATTCGATTGTTATATGTCTGGTAATAGTGGAAATAAAGAGTCGATTTTTGATATTAAATTTTATTATTCTAATATCGGAATGCGGGAATCATCATCTTCTAAAATTGATATTTATGAAATTCAATACAACTCCAAAAGTTTATATAAAACTTTAAATATTAATCAAATCTTACCAAATCACGAAGATTCAATTTCCACCCAATTCAAGAATTTGGAAAAGGGAAATCATAATTACCTTGCTCTTATCTCCTGGTCAGATGATCAAAACAGAAAAAATGATAGTATGCAATTCACTATCAATATAGCATTTGACAAAAAGGATTTATTAATATCAGAATTTATGCCATTCCCCCATGAAATACACTCAACAGGTACATCAATATCAGAATATATAGAAATATATAATCCTTTAAAAAATGATATTTCACTTAATAATTGGAAAATCACCGATGCAAACACTGCAAAGAAAATAGTGATTTCAACAGAATATTTTATCCCATCTGAAGACTATATTGTTATTGCGGCTGATTCATCAGTTTTTGAATACACAAATCTTGATAAATATAATACATTAGTACTGGATAAATTCCCATCATTAAATAATAGTGAGGATATGATAACAATTGTAGATCCAACAGGAAATGTGATTGATAGTCTTGCTTATAATTCTACATGGGAATTTTCTCAGGGTATATCCAAGGAAAAGATTTATATAAAAGATGAAAATCTTCATAATAATTGGCGTTCTTCTGTGTCAAAAACCGGAGGAAGTCCAGGATTTCAAAATAGTGTTGTCATTACACAACAAACTATAAAAACAGGATTGTTTTCATCACCAACTCCCTTTACTCCAAATGGTGATGGAATTGATGATGAAGTTGGGTTTCAGTATCAACTTTCTTATACAACTGCAAATATTAAAATTGAAATTTATGACTTAACCGGAAGATTAATTGCAACACCTGTTAATAAATTAAGAACAGGATCAAAAGGTGTTGTTTATTGGAATGGAATTAATAAATATAATGAGTTATCAAGAATTGGTATGTATATCGTAAGACTAACAGCAACTGATACTAATTCCAGAAAAACGGAAGGTTTTATCGATACTTTTGTGTTGGCAAGAGGAGACTGATATGTTGCCCACTAAACACAAAACAACACCAAAGCAAGATATTAAAAGTGTCTGATATTTATCACTTTTAATATTCTGTAAAATAAATAAATCCGGTCATGAATGACCGGATTACAAATTAATTTAAATCGGTATCCTTACATCCATTTTTAACAAAATCTTCAAAAGAAACATCTTTTTTATAACATTCCTGTTTGATGAATTTTAATATATTGATGAATTGTTCAGGAGGTAAAAATCCGGGAATAACAGAAACTATCTGTTGTTCTTTATCCAAAAATGCAAGACTTGGATATCCTGTTACACGGAATGCCTGAGCAAGGTCAACAGATGTATATGTATTACCCTGAAAGGTGTTACTATCTGTTTTGTCTTCAGCATTAACTCTAACTGTTACAAAATGTTCGTCAAGATATTTTGCAATTTCATCATTTGAAAAAGTTTTTTCATCCATTACTTTACACCAATGACACCAGGATGTAAAAAAATCAATAAGAACAGGTTTGCTTTCCTTTTCAGAAACAGCGATACCGTCATCAAATTTAATCCAACCGGCATGAGTATCGCCTGATGCCAACCCAGTTGATAATAGAACTGTAATTGTTAATAATAAACTTAAAGTAATTTTTTTCATTTTTTCTCCAGATTATTTTATTGTTAGTATTTAAAATCTTTGATATGAAATTGAATATTTAGTTACAAAGTAATTTTTTTTTACATTTGCTATTGATATAATCAAATAAATATCATAATTATATTATGAAAAAATAAAAGTATCTGAATAATTGATTTGCTATTCATTGATTATTAAAAGATTACAGGAAATTTAGAATAATTAACAAATGAAAAATAAATGAAGAAAATAATAATTTACATATTGCTATCGGTTTCTATCTCAACTCTTTTTGCCAATAATACACCATCTATAACATCAAAAATATTATCTGATAATCAAACAAAAATAACTCTTAACTTTGATAACTCTGATTTATTAATTACACACAAAGGTGCTGATACAACTAATATACATATCTCAAACTTAACAAATCTATCTTTACCAGGGAATCCTTCATTGCCTGTTTATACAAAATTAATAAATGCACCCAAAGAGAATATTTCAATAAATATAAAAACAATCTCTTCTAAAAAAATTATATTAGACCATTCAATTGCAAATTTTGTAGATAATGCAAAAGGTGCTGATTTTATATTTGATCAGATTTCTGCAAACACCAAAAATATTTTAAATCAGCAATATATTGTAACAGACTGGGGAATTTCCGGCAACATTCCATTATCTAAATTATATTTTTTCCCTATTACAAAAATCACAGATAATGAGATTGAATTCATATTAAAAGCGGAAATACTCATTACTACAAACACAATGCAATTATCTAATAATAGAACTGATAAAGAAAATTTTGGAAATCTTTTTAGCAATAAAAAAAGTGTTCAAATTCAACCAAAAACTTTTAAAAAAATTAATAATATACAATTTGAAGGAAAGCCTTTTGTTAAATTTGAAGTTTCAAAAAATGGTATTTACAGAATAGATTATAAAATACTGAATGATTTGGACATGAATTTAAAATCTATCGATCCACGCAGTTTTGCTTTATATAATAGAGGACACCAAGTACCTGTATATATTTATGGTGAAAAAGATGGTGAGTTTAACAAACCAGATTATATTGAATTTATTGGTGATAGAAATCCTAACAGTGTTGCAGATTATGAATATGATCCTTTTACAAACACTAATATTTATTTTTTATATTGGGATATTGAAAACGGGTTGCGTTTTACTGAAGAATCTGCAAATCCATTATATTCCGGATCAGATTTAATTAAACCTGTAGAATATGATTATTCATATCATTTTGAGAAAAACCAACGACATGAAAGACTTGGATTTTATAAAATTGATGGATTAGCTTCTGAAGATGATCACTGGTTTTTTGAAAAAAGTATTCAGGCTGGTAGCTCTGAAGAATATGAATTTTATTTACCTTCTCCAAACCAAAATACTTCTAAAAATTATTCTGTTCAGGTTGCCTTGCAAAGTATTTCTCAGACAGAATCTATTACAGCACACATATTAATTAATGGACATAATATTGGTGTAGGAACATGGAACTGGCATGAAAAAGGTATAATTAATGAAAACTCAGATTTTTTGCTGGAAAACAGGTATCTTAATGAAGGAAGCAATACCTTAACAATTAATGTAGAAAACAATCCAACAGATCCCTACGCCACAATCAGACTTGATTGGATGAAAATTCAGTATTATCGGAATTTTACTGCAGACAGTAATTATATTGAGTTCAAAAAACCTTCAGATCAAATTAACGGACTTTATCAATTTAATATTGATGGTTTTCACGATCAGAATATATCCGTTTATAAAAACAGATACAGCAAACTTACTGATTTTGATTTTGCTTTTGATAGTGATAGTAATTTCTATACAATTCGGTTGCAAGACAGAGTTGATTCTCCATCACAATATATAGCAGCGGCTGGTTATGCAATCATGACACCTGATACAACTTATCTCGATACACTTGTAAATATTATTTCCGGAACTAATGGATGTGAGCATATTTCTATTGTAGCTGACCAATTTTACCAAACAAGTAAAGAATTGGAAGATTTTTATACTGATAATGGAATTTCTGCCCAAAGGATACGTTTAAGTGATATTTACAATCAATTCAATTATGGTATAAAAAATCCCTA
>JAOZSG010000098.1 GCA_029939785.1 Fidelibacterota bacterium
GTTAGGTGATCCTGAAATGAATATCTGGACAGATATTCCCAAAGAATTAACAGTTATATCTCCTGAATATTTAATTGTTGGTGAAAATCAATTTACAATATCAGTTCAGAAAAACAATACACCAGTTTCAAATAGTTTGATATGTATTAAGCAGGATGATGGATTTTACGAAACATTTTATACAGATATGAACGGACTTGCAGATTTTGATATTGAAGTAACTGATGCTTCAAAGAGTATTGATATTACGATTACTGCTCAGAATGCAATACCTTATGAAAATGTGATAAATGTTCAAAGTACTTCAGCATTTATTAGTAATGGAAATATTATATGTTCAGGATTTTTTGATGGACTTCCTCTTTTAAATGAAAATATTAATATAGATGCTGTATTTAAAAATTTTGGAGAAACTGCTACTGAAAATTTATCTGTAAAATTAATTTCAAATAATCCCAAAATCAATATTATAGATGATTCATGGGAAATAAACCGGATATCAGCTTTGGATTCTATTAGCATTGAAAATGTTTTTTCTTTTCAGGTTTTAGAGAAATTTATTAATGGTGAATCATTTTTATTTTCAGTTGAAATTTCGAATCAAAATTCTACATGGAAAAGTAGTTTCAGTTTGATTGCTGAAATGCCGGATATTCGAATAACTGAAATAAATTATTCTGATGAAGATGGAAATATTACTCCGGGTGAATTAGTTGAATGCCAGGTAACATTATGCAATCAGGGTTTGGAAGATTCGGAGAAATTTTCAGTAAATATTACATCTGATCCGAATTTATCAATATCTGATATCTCTATCGATAATAATGGATTGCTTAGTGGTCAAACTATTGACGCGACATTTAAAATTGATGTGAATTCCGGTATAGATACTCCCGTATTTCCGGATATTTTTATTGAGTATGTTACTGAATCCGGATTCTCAATGTATGATACAATATCAGTTGGGATTGGGGATTTTGGTTTGTTTGATGATGCTGAAACAGATAACCAGATTTGGTTAATAAAAGGCGAAAACAATCAATGGCATCGATCAGAACTAAGGAAAAATTCTGGTGAATATAGTTGGTATTGTGGAAATGATACTACTCAAAAATATGAATTTTATTATAATAATATTATTAAAAGTAAAGAATTTTATCCTGGAAATGACAGTAAATTGGTTTTTTCATGTTGGTATGATTTTCCAAATTATGGAATATCCGGGATGTATGTGGAAATAATCAATAATGGTGATTGGGAAGTTCTTGATTTTATTGGGAGTGGCGGAGCTTTGGGAACTCTCCCAACTGGCAATGACTGGATTGAATATAGTTATGATATTTCTCACCTTGCAAAGAATACAAAAACAGCAGTAAGATTTCGCGTGGACATAGATCCGGCACAAACTCCAACCGAAGGAATATATATTGACGATATAAGTGTTGGAAATGTACCATTGTTACTGACTGGTATTATTGAAGATGAGATTCCACAATGTTTTAATTTATTTCAGAATTATCCTAATCCTTTTAATCCGGTTACTACTATTAAATTTTCAATAGTTAAAAAAACCCATGTAAACATTTCTATCTATAATATTATGGGAGAATTAGTTACATCATTAACAAATCAGGAGTTTGCAGCAGGAACTCATTCACTCAAATGGGATGCCGTAAATTTTTCAACAGGAATATATTTTTATAAGTTAAAAACAGATAATAATCAAATTTTTACAAAAAAATGTTTATTAATAAAATAGAGGGTAATATGCAAAACACATTTCCAACTTTAACAGTAATTAATCATCCATTGATTAAAGCAAAACTTTCAAAATTGAGAAATAAGAAATCTAATAATCTGGAATTTCGTAATTTACTTAACGAAGTTGCATCCTTGATGGTTTATGAGATAACGAGAGATTTTCCTACAAAAAAAGTTGAGGTAGAAACTCCGCTTGAAATTATGACTTGTGAAACACTGGCAAAAGGAATAACACTTGTCCCGATTTTGCGTGCAGGACTTGGTATGGTAGATGGAATTTTACATTTGATTCCAAATGCCAAAGTGGGACATGTTGGACTATATAGAGACCCGGAAACTTTAGAGGCTGTTGAATATTACAAAAAATTTCCATCAAATATGCCTGAAACAAAAATAATTATGATTGATCCAATGCTTGCAACCGGTGCAAGTGCATCTACCGCTTTGGAGTTTATCAAGAAACATGGTGGAAATGATATAAGTTTCGTGTGTTTGGTTGCTGCACCCGAAGGTGTACAAAAGATTATGAATGAACATCCGGATGTGCCAATTTTCACAGCAGCCTTTGATAGAGAACTCAATGACCATGCATATATTTTACCTGGCCTCGGTGATGCAGGTGATAGGATTTATGGAACTGAGTAAGTATAAATAACAGGATCTTGTTTGGAGTGAAATGTTGTGTAATATCAGATGTTTGTCTGGTTGAATGTTTTGATTTTTTTATCGGAAGAAAATCAAAAACAATTTTATTCAGTAGGATATATAGCATAATATAATTTCTGTAGTATATCTATCGTTTCCGTGTTTGTACTTTAGTGAATCAACAATCAATAAGAATATAATATTCTTTAGTTTATCTCAACTCGGTCGATGTAAACGGTTAGGAATAACCGGGGTACAGAGAATTTATTTGTAACTCATTTTTTTTTAAGTAATCAAATTAATATTATTGGGAAAAATCATTAATTATTAGTATATAATTAATGTTATATAAATTTATAAAAAAGAGAATATATGGATGAAAAAAAGGTAGTAGCACAAGCTCAGCAGGGTGATAGAAATGCTTTTGCTATTTTAGTTAATGAATATAAAGATCGTATATATCATCTTGGTCTTAGACTCACAGGGAAAGAGCAGGATGCAGAAGATATTTTACAGGAAACATTTATAGCAATGTTACAAAATATTAATAAATTCAAAGGTAATTCTGCATTTTATACATGGCTTTACCGTATCGCTGTAAATAATGGGTTAAAAAAATTGAAATCCAAAGCCAATAGTTATACTCATGTTTCACTACATGATCCTAATGTGGAGCAAACACATAGTGAACATTTAAATGTCTGGCCTGAATTTGATTTTAAGGATATAAGTAATAAAAAATTTCGAAAAGAATTGGACGAAGCTCTATTAGAATTACCTGAAAAATACAGGACAGTATTCATTTTGCGGGATCTTCATGGAACATCAACATCTGAAACTGCAAGAATTCTGGATATTTCTGAATCAAATACAAAAGTAAGATTGATGAGAGCACGAAATTTTTTAAAAGAAAAATTAGAAGATATAGTAAAATTAGAGGGTTTATTATGAAAATAGAAAAATACAAAATATTTGATCAGGTCTGTACCTTTTTAGGTGAAGATCTTGATTCTGAGCCCTGTAAACAATTGAAAGAACAGTTACAATCATGCAAAGATTGTGAAGTATTTGTTGATAAAATTAAAAGAACAGTAGCAATTTATAAAACTGCTGACGGATGTGATGAAATTCCAGATGATGTATGTAAAAAATTATTCAAAAAACTAAATCTTGATGATTTAATGGATGCTAAAGAAAATGATAAAAAATAACACGTATATCGAAGATATTGTTGATGATTATCCTGAATTAATAATTCCACTTAAAAATTACGGGATTGTATGCATTGCATGTGGAGAGTCGGTTTGGGGAACATTAGAAGAGCAGGCTAAGGATAATAATATTGAAAATCTTGATCAAATCATTAAGGAAATGAATGATATAATTAAAAGGAAAAATTCATGAAGGTAGAAATACAGAGAGCAAAAAATGCAACTTTTATATCTAAAGGAGACTCAGGTAATTGGGTGGTCATGGACAGCAAAAAGGATTTTGGTGGCCAGGATGCTGCATCAAGACCAATGGAGTTATTATTAATGGGTTTGGGTGGTTGTACTGCTATGGATATAGAATCCTTGTTAAATAAAATGAGATCACCGGCTGATGATTTTCGGGTAGAAGTTTCTGCCACACGAAAAGATGAACATCCGAAGATATTTACCAAAATTCATCTGGATTTTTATTTTCAGGGAAAAAGTCTGGAGGAGGCAAAAGTTAAAAAAGCTGTAAAATTATCACAGGAGAAATATTGTGGAGCCGCTGCAATGTTTGGAGCAGTTGCTGAACTTACTTATGATATTCATATAAATGAGGAAAAGTAAATCTGAATTAGAAAGACTTCTATCCTATATATTAAAAAGCCTAAGATATTAAATCTCAGGCTTTTTTTATGTTATTATGAAAATTTTTCCTTACTTCATTAGAATACATTTTTTTGATGATGTAAAACTACCTGCATTTAAAATATAGAAATATACTCCGGAACTTTTAACCTGAGCGTTCCAAATTTTAGAATAATGTCCGGCATTCATATCAGCATCAATCAGTGTTTCAACTAAATTTCCGTTTATGTCATATATTTCTAGTTTAACCGGAGAAGTTTTTGGAATATTAAATGATATAGTTGTAGTTGGATTAAAGGGATTTGGGTAATTATCATATAATTTAAACTCATTAATAATCTTATTTTCACTTTGATCTAAAGCAGTAAAATTTCCCTGAAAATAATCCATTACTTTGTCCATTACATCCTGACGTTTTGAACTTGGATAGATTGCTTCAAAAGGAATTGTCAGATGTACCAGTTTTCCTGGATTATCTCCTTCTGGAAATAGTCCGTCATAAGATACTGCTGCAAAACCTGCATTAGCAGATACTCCGGTAAACTTCATACAACCAACAGAACCGTTTATAGGATTAATAATATCCGGCCATGATATATTGAATGTGCCATGAGTTCCATCATCAAAAGTAATTCCACTTAATCCTTTAAAAATCTTTTCATTAATTCCTTCTAATGTATAATAAGTATCTTTTGTTCCATTAGGAGCATCGTCCACGTATTTTGCTTTTAAAAAGTTATGGTAGAAGTCTTTGTCTTTCTGGGTTGGATGATTTGATTTTCCTTCCAAATCCCAACCAATCTCAGAACCTGAAATAAATAAATTGCCACCATTTCTTAGAAAGGACTTGATACTGTCCTGTTCAACTGAATTAAATGTATCATCAGCAGAACTTTCATCTCCCAGAATCCAGATAACAGTTTGAAAGTCCTTAAGAGAAATATTTCCATCATAAACGCATTCATTTAAAACATAGGAAAATCCAAGGTCAAGAGTTTTTAAATGATTGGCATATTTGCGAATATAATTATGTGACGTATTTGTTAACCTGTCAAATCCGTTTACAATCAGAATTTTATGCTCTGATGCAGAAGGAATCGCTGCATAAGTCTCGTCAGAATCAAGGGACTCTCCCATATCATTATAGGATTTTACAGCAAAATAATAAATTTTGCCCTCAGTTAATCCTGTTATTTCTATTATTGTTGTATCTGATAAAACAAAATCATCTAAGGAAGATGGATTTGTACTATAATATACTTTATACCCTGTTGCATTTTGTGCAGGCTCACATTTTACTGTAATTGTTGTTGAAAAAGTATTTATAAACTGAATATTCGTCGGTGCTGCAGGTTCTCCAACATAAGTGCTATCAGATTTTAATTTTTTATCAGCAAAGACTGTTTTATTGGCAGTAACAGTTACAAAAACTGAATCTCTATTATAATGAGGAGCATCAAAAATTACTTTATAATCTCCAGGCTCAAGACTATCAAACATGAAAAATCCATTGTTCATATGATCACCATTGTATATTTTGTTTCCAGGCTGAAGAGTCGCTGTTATATTGTTTATTGGCAACCAACTGTCAGAATAAGTTAAATAATTATAATCAACTTTTCTCTCAATATCCTTAACTAATCCTGTTATAATTCCATGATTAAAATCATCGGTTTGGAAATATTCTATAAAACTTCTGGCAATTGCCCAGGATTCATGTTTTCTGTAATCAAGATTTTGTAATCTCCATGATTCTGGAAGGTAATCATGATATGAACCTTCAGATAATGTACCGGGCATTTGTAAGTTTTTTAATACACCCAAATATGCTTCCCCAGTACCATAAAAGTCGAAATCACCCCGAACTGACTTTCCTGTTGTTCTATGAGCATTATAAAGTTTTACAACCATAATATCAGATAATTCTTTTGATTCATCCCAGGTTGGATTATTGTCAAAACCTTGAAAAAGCATTAATGTACTATTACGTTGCCCATTATATCCATTACTATGAATAGAATGAAACATATCTACACCATTAGAATTTGCTACTGCAACTCTTTGTGAAAGCGAAAGATCATCAGGATAACTATTTCCATTTCCTGTACGAGTAAGAACTACATCTGCACCATAAGATTCAAGTATTTGTTCCAAATACTTTGCTTTTGTCAGATTACTCTCTGATTCCCAAAATCCGGTAGTTGCTATATATCTGTCATCGGATTCATGTCCACCATGTCCCGGATCAATACAAAGTTTTATGCCTGACAGATCCTGACCAAAAAGTAGAGATGTAAGTATACATAATTGAATTATATATTTTATATATTTCATGATATCCTACTCCTGTATTTCAATTTTTAATAGTTCAATATTTCCTGAAATTGTATGATACACAATTTCATCTCCTTTTGGGGACCATACAGGATACATTTCTATTTTATCATCACTGGATGTTAATTGGAATTTTTTATTTGTTCTGATATGAACAGTATTGATTTCTGAAGATGTCACAACGTGTCCATCATCTCTATCAGACATAAATACTACCCATTTTCCGTCAGGTGACCAACCCGGATAATTGGCATTTTTCAAAGTTAATTCTACATTGCCTTCCAGATCTGTTACAAAAGTACCTTTCCCGGCTAACGTAAATAAAATCTTGTCCTTTTGTGGAGAAATTGATCCCCAGATATAATGTCCATCTCCAATAGGATTAAGGATTGTTTTTTTACCATCTTTTTCTAAATATAAATTAGAATTTTCAGCAAAAGCATTAATCCTGTTTGTTAATGATTTTTGTAGCAGACAAACTTGCTTATCCTCATAACTAAAAACCACCTCATTATCATTTTTTTTATAGACAATTACATTATCTTTGATATATTTTGGAGTAGAGATTCCACGTTCATCTTTAATTAAATCCTTCATTTTCAGATTTTGTATTGACTGGTAGGCAATGGATGAATATTTACGTTTTTTTATTAATTTATCATGACGAAAAAACACTTGTTTACCATCTTTTGAAAATACCGGTTGGTATCCGGCACCTCTAAGATTATTTAGATTTTTTGTGTGTTTTGTGTTTTTATCACAAATCCAAAGTCCCTTATAACCAGCAGAAGTATATAATACATTACTCCCATCAGGTGAAAATGTTGGGAAACTGAATCTGATGTTATTGTCGGTTTTAACTAATATTTTGGTTTCAAGCACCTTAATATTCTGACCAAAACTAAGTCTAAATAAAACCAAAGTTATTATTATTAGTTTTCTCATAAAATTTTTCCTCCTGAATTTTTTTTATTTCATTAAATATGCTGTAAACTATTATTTTTCAAATAAAGCTATACTAATTGATTTTGAACTAATTCAGCAAATTTTTCAAATGACCGATCAAAAGTTTTTTCTATACTGTTTGGAAAACAGCATGCTGGTAATTGTCTCATTCTCAGATGATATTTCAGACAATCACAACATATTCCTTTTCGAGAACATCCGGGATAGGAACAGTTACAATGTTTGAGGTTTTCTGATTTTTTACATTCCATTTAATCTCCTTTTTTTAACAGGATAAACAGAATTTATGGGATTGTATTTATGCAATTTTATCCAGTTTATCATGTTAATTCTTTCTATTTTTTCATTTTTTTATAAAATTTTTTACATCAATAATTTGATGGTAGTAATTGTCAAAATATAGTTAGATTTTCAGGGAATCAAAAGTTTTTGATTTTTTATATAAAAAAAGGCCGGGAGGGAACCGGCCTTATAAGAGAGATATGTGGACTTAGTTAAATTTTACTTTAATTTCTCTGGGTTTTGCTTTTTCTGTTTTTGGTACTGCTATGTTTAGTATTCCATTTTTAAAATCAGCATCAATTTTTTCCTGATCAATATTATCAGGAAGTTTAAAACTTCTTTCAAAAGAACCATAGGAAGATTCTAATCGACGAAAATGATCATCTGTTTTTTCTTTGGTGTATTTCTTTTCACCGGTTATAGAAAGAATATTATCCTTAACAGAAAGTTTTACATCTTTTTGTGTAAGTCCGGGTAATTCAACTAAAAAATTGTAATTATTAGAAGTTTCTTCAATATCAACACTTGGAGTAAATTTATTGAGATATGTATTTTCATTATCCCAAAAATTGTTTAAGAAACTTTCAATGTTGTTGTAATTTGTTAAAGATCTGTTTGGTGTCCATTTTACTAAAGTCATGATGACCTCCTTTGTTTATTTGTTCAACTTTTCAACCTCTTTTTTCAAATGACATTATTAGATTTGTCAATTGGTATGCCGGAAAATATTTATTACTATTTTGACATTGTGATTTGAAAGTATGGCTTGTATTATAGCAGTTAGTCTATGGGATGACATGTTGCCTGTAAGAAATGACATTTATATGAATTAGTGTCATTTTCATATTGATGATATCTTATATTATCATTAAAATAGAAATATAAAGGGAAGATATTATGATTAAAAAAAAAATTGTTTTAATAATCTCAGTATTTATATTGAGTTCAATTTGTTTCGGTGAAAATATTACATCTCTTCAGGATAGTGTTGATGTTGCATTGATTTATAGAAATACATTTAAAACAGCAATGAATGACAATGAATTAAGTAAAGATGAGGAGATAATTTTAAAAAGTTTAGAATTAATTTTAAATTTAAATGATTATCAAATTAGTTCAATAAGAAGAGAATTTCTCACAATTGCTCCTATAAAAATTAATCGAAGCGGACAATGGGAATTTGTATTACAAAATATTGTGTTAGCCGGAGGATTATATGGATGGGGAATACCTTACGGCATAGGAGTTGAAGATGCTAAATGGATTGTAGGAAGTGAAATGATTTCTCTTTCTGTAGCATTTTATCTGACCAATAAATTAACAAAAAATGTTGAATTGTCTCATTCACGTGTACAAATGATGAGAGTAGGAGCATTAGTTGGATTGCGATATGGTTATCTAATTAACAGAGTTGCTGGATTTAAATTAGACATGGATGGTGAAAAGGCATGGATATGGACGATTATGACTACTGTTCCTGCCGGAATATTTAGTTATGATTATTTATATCGTCATGATAAAATTTCAACTGGACATGCATGGGCAATTGGGCTTTGGAATGAATTGTCTGGCTCTGTATTTCGTACAATGCATCGTTTAATTGATTCCAAGCCGGAAGAACCAGAATATTATTATGGATGGGACAGTCAACAATTAGAAACATATGATAAAAACTATGCTGACTGGGAAAAGAAACACGACAAATGGCTAAAAAACCAGGCAATAATTGAACTGATTGCATATCCCTTAGGAACATATATTGAAAGAAAGATTTTTGGTGAACGTCAATATAGTTTTGGTGATGGAATCATGCTAATTAATGGTCGATATTATGGATGGTTATATGGTCATATGTTATCAGTAGTTATGGATATGGAAAATAATGGTAATTCTGCTGATTTTACAAGGATACTTGGTGCAGTAGGTGGTACTATTGGTATGGATTATTTTATAAAAGGGAAAGATTATAATTTCGGTGAATCAATTATGGTAAATTTAGGAATTTTAACAGGAATGGCTTTTGGTGGCGGATTATCTATAATTTTTGAGGTAAATGAACCAAAAGTGATAATTGGTGGTATGATGCTAACTGGTGCAGTCGGTTTTGTATTAGCAAATAAATTATTGGATATCAAGTTAGAGTCATCCAATAAGAATATTTCGGAGGATATATCCTTACAATTCTTTCCAGGTATTTATTTAGAAAAAAAGGGTAATGGTTTTTCTTATTGTCCCGGAATAAATTTAAATTTGAATTTTTAAGATTATTCCTTGGAAATTGAATATCCTGCATTTTTTACGTGATCAATAATATCATCAATATTTATATTTCCATTAATACTTAGTGTTCTGTTGTCAATTGATATATCAATTTTTTCGATTCCATGTATTTGTGATAATGATTCTTCAATTTTCATTTGACAATGTTTACAATTCATATCAGGTATGCTAAATATATATTTCATATCAATTTTCTTTTTTGGAAATTTTAGTTTTACTGTAAATAAAACTAATAATAAAATTATGGCTGAAATTATTTGGTATATTTGAATAGATTCATGGCAGTTTTCTATAATATCTGTAGAAATATTAATAGATGAAAAAAAGTCTATAAATAATCCAAAAGTAACACCGACAATAATTATTCCAGTTAAATATAAAAAAAATGTAGTTTTTCCAAGTTTCTTATAAACAAAACTTAAAGTAATTGTATTGGTTGCAGTTCCAGCAATAAGAAAAGCCAAAACCGCTCCGGGTACCATGCCTTTTACCAGAAGAGCAGCAGCAATTGGAA
>JAOZSG010000099.1 GCA_029939785.1 Fidelibacterota bacterium
AAAAATGGTATCAGAATTATAAAAAAAGTATCGAATTAAAAGGTTAGTATTTTATTAATATCTTCGTAAAAAGTCAAAAACTAACCCCATTCTTTACTACGTTTCGCATAACACAACAGAGATCGCTGACAACACAAAGATAAATTTATAATTATATAGCAGTCTCTGCGTCCTTTGCGTTCTCAGCGGTGAAAATTTCTTTTTTACGGTTTTATCCTTATTATTAAAATCTATTTGTTTTTTAATTCCCATAATTTATTGAAAAGATTATTCATAACATTTCCCAGTTTATCATCGCGAGCAGTTGTTATATCAGGATTATTATCAAGAATCACATATGGAACTTTTATACCTTTTATTGTTATATACTCCGGATCATTACTTTTAAACTCTTCCCAATCACAATCTTTATACATTTTTTCCAATTTCCAATCCGGTAAACCATGTTCTAAAATACTATCAGGTTTATTAGGATTGAATCTTTGACGATTCTTTCTCAATGACTCTTCCCATGGAACATCTACATAAAAAATTGCAGCTTTTTTCAGTATATCTTCTGATAAATGTTGATATGCTTCAATATATCCACCATGTTCTGTTCCTCGGGAATATTCTATCAGAGTTGTATATTTTGAATGATAATCATCATTGTCACGTATTTTTTTTGAATAATCAAAAGAAATACGTTCAATTAATAAATGCCATTGATATTCATGCAAAAAATATCCATCTTTATCAGAATTAATTCTTGGTTTTTTTAATATTTTTTCAAGAATTGCATCATCTTCAAACCATTGCCATAACATTGGAAAATCATCAATAATATCATAATCACCAATATGAAAACGGTTTGATCTGTCTTCCGGTGACAATTTTTTAATATAATCAATTACTTCTGATTTGCCAGATCCCGGTCTACCGTTCAGAATAATGATTTCAAAATTATTTTTACTCATATTTTTCTCCCTAATTATTAATCGTTTAATTTGTTTTTTGTTTTCTTTTAGCAAGTGCTGGTGGAATTGTAAGAAATAAAATAGCAAAAACTATAAGCCCTGCTCCAATTAATTGACTTGTTGCTGGAGGATTTATTCCCGGAAATAATGTCAATAAAAAAGAGGCAATTACGCCAGCAATAATACTTGAGGAGCGATTGACGGGAATGCAATATGTGTTTTCATTTTTATCCAGAAAAACCAAGGTTCCGAAAACTCCCGTTCCCTGAGATAAAACTCCTATTAAAATCAACGCCCATAAATATGGTTGAGTCCAATGAAATGTAAAACCTATACGTACAGATTCTGTAACATCACCAAAATTAAAAATCGTCATAATTAATAAAATCACAACAAACATTGGAGTTGCAGTCATTTGTTCTTCTACAAAATATTTTCTGTTTGCATCTTTATGCTCAGATTTTGCCAATCTGCTCATGAATTGAAATCGTATAAAATAACTTATTAAATAAACAGCTATTACAATTCCAGCGAAAAATGGGACCCGATATCCTGAAGTATCAAAAAGACTAACAAGCAAGGCAAAAAGTGCGAATGTCATTCCTGCATAAGCAAACCATCTAACTTTACGTTTTGTAATTTTATCTACAATAGGAGCTATAATCAAAACTCCACCACGCATTAATACCATTGCAAAAACTATATTTAATCCATCAAAAGTATAAGCTAAAGTAGTAGTTCCTATAATTAATGATGTGCAAACTCCAGATAAAAATGTCCATATTGTTGGATGTGGAATACTTAATCCAAAAACCGTGGAATGAGTTGCATATTTCCACCATCCCAAGAATGAAATTACAAAAATCATTGCAATCATTGTTGCAAGAGCAGTTACAGGTAAAATCGAAAATCCGGCTAAACCTGTTCCATCAAGTACAGGTAATAAACCTTTGCTCATTACCTTAGTCATAAAACTATAAGGTACATAACAAGCAAAATAGCCGAAAGCAAACCCCCAAATACTGTACTCTGAAATTTTTTCTTTAATAATATTTAACACTTTTTACTCCCATTTATTAAACGATGAAGAAATATTAATCTATTTCAAAAGTAAAAACAAGGAAAAGATAATAAATGATATAATGCCTTAATCATTTAGGAATTTGGAATAAATTGACTATGTCAATTCAGCATCGACACAGTCGATGTACTCCAGAAAAATGAAGCCCTTCCCAGATGACTGAGGGAATAATTAATGATTTTCTATTAGTATTTAATCAAATAATCCCCGTTTAAAACTGAATATGTACTATAGATAGTTTATTGTATATAAAAAAATTCTGACTTTTATTCTCATATACCTTATCTTATAATGTGATAAAAAAAATAAACATTAAGGAAATATATCATGAATAAACCACAAGACAGAAGTCACATTTTAACAGAAAAAATAAATCCAAAAAGCAAAAATATTGATACTCTATCAACATCAGAAATTCTTACATTAATTAATGAAGAAGATGCTTATATTCACAAGGCAATTAATAAAGTTATTCCTGAAATTTCAAAAGCAGCGGATTTTGTTCATAATGCATTTAGAAATGGAGGAAGACTACGTTATATAGGTGCTGGTACAAGTGGTAGATTAGGAGTTCTGGATGCCAGTGAATGTCCTCCAACTTTTTCTGTAAAACCAGACCTTGTGCAGGGAATAATTGCAGGAGGCTATAGAGCATTGCGAGATGCAGTAGAAGGTGCGGAAGATATTCCGGAAAAAGGTGCAGAAGACTGTAAGGAGCATGGACTAAAAAGCGATGATGTATTAATGGGGATTGCTACAGGTGGAACTACTCCTTATGTGCATGGAGCAATAAAATATGCAAATTCTATTGGTTGCAAAACTATATTTTTTACTTGTACTCATAAAGATAATTTAAACCTTCCGGCTGATGTTACTATTGAAGTATTAACTGGTCCGGAAATAATAACAGGTTCAACCAGAATGAAAGCAGGAACTGCTACAAAAATGGTCTTGAATATGATTACCACCACAGCAATGATAAAATGGGGCAAAGTTTACGGGAATTATATGGTTGACCATCAGGCAATTAATGTAAAATTAGTTGATAGAGGAACTCGAATTATTTCAGAACTTGCTGAAGTTGACAGGGATATTGCTTATAACACTTTGATAGAAGCTGACAAACATGTAAAAGAGGGTGTTGTAATGGCTAAACTTGGTGTAACATTTAAAGAGGCTAAAAAATTAATAAATCAGCATGATGGCTTTATTAGATTCGCTTTTAAAGAGAAGAAATAATAAAAACAGTTTCTTTTTTGACAAAATAAACTTTTTTATATAAAAAGTATTTTCATTATTAAATAAATTTATCGACATTATCCATTGCATATTTGAGGAAGAATGATAGTTAAGAATAAAAAAATACGAGTTATTGGATTAATGTCAGGGACTTCTCTTGATGGATTGGATATTTGTCTGGCAGAAATTTCTTTACATAATGGTAAAATAAATGCTGAACAAAAATATTTTTGTTCTTATACATATCCAACATTATTACAACAAAATATAAAAAGAGCCATTAATGGGAAAGCTGTCGATATTTGCCACTGGAATTTTAAATTAGGAGAAATTTGGTCAGATTATATTCAGGATTTTTTAAACAAAAACAATATTGATAAAAAAAGTATTGATTTAATAGGATCACATGGACAAACTATATGGCATATTCATAAAGATTCCACATTACAAATTGGTGAACCATCTGTAATATCTGAAAGAATTGGAATTCCCGTTGTGGCTGATTTCAGAACCCGAGATATAGTGGCTGGCGGATCAGGAGCACCACTCGTACCGATTATTGACTATTATTTGCTTAAACATGAGCATAAAACACGGATTGCACTCAATATTGGTGGCATGGCCAACTTCACAATTATTCCGGCTAATGTAGATTCAATTGATAATGTATGGGCTTTGGATACCGGACCGGGCAATGTGCTTATTAATATCGCTACTGAAATGTATTCAAATGGCAAAATGGCTTATGATAAAAATGGAGAAATTGCTAAACAAGGAAAAATTTCACATGAACTGCTGGAACATTTGTTAAATCATCCTTATATTAAAATGGATATGCCTAAATCAACCGGACGAGAGGAATTTGGCAAAAATTATTTTGATAAACTTATAAAAAAATTCAATATTGATCATGAAATACTCCCAGATATGATAGCTACTCTAACCAAATTTACAGCTCTGGCGATCCGATCCAATTATGAACAATTTTTTATCAATAAATTTCCTGCTGATGAATTGATTGTCAGTGGAGGCGGTGCTCAAAATCCGGTTATTATGAGTCATCTGCAAGAGTTATTTAAAGATTGTAAAGTCTATAATTCTGAAGAATTGGGAATAGATTCAGACGCTAAAGAAGCACTGGCATTTGCAATTCTTGCTGCATTATATGTTTGGCAGATTCCCGGGAATATACCAAATGTAACCGGTGCCGGAAAACAAGTAATATTAGGTAAATTAATTAAATAGAGAGGTAAAAAAATGAATCCTTATATTTTTAGAGAATATGATATCAGAGGTGTTGTTGTTGATGACTTTCAGGATGATGTTGTTTTAGCATTAGGAAAAGGTTATGGTACCTGGCTTAAACAAAAAGGTGGAAAAGTAATGGTTATAAGTGGTGATGTAAGAGAAAGCACCCCACATTTGGTAGAAAAATTTACCGAAGGAGCATTATCAACAGGTATTGATGTAATTGATATAGGAATTGTACCAACACCTGTTAATTATTACAGCATGTACACATTGGATATTGATGGAGCAGTACAAATTACAGGAAGTCATAATCCATCAAATATGAACGGTTTTAAACTTAGTTTTGATAAAGGCTCTGTTTATGGAGAGCAAATCCAGGATATTCGCAAAATAATAGAATCCGGTAAATTTGAAACTGGTGAAGGAAAAAGAAGCGAAGATGATTTGATGGAAGAATACAAAGATCTTATCGTTTCAAAAATCAAACTTGAACGTCCTGTAAAAATTGTTATGGATTGTGGTAATGGTTGCGGATGTTTGACAGCTCCGGAAATTTTTAAGCGAATTGGTTGTGAAGTAACAGAATTATATTGTGATGCAGATGGTTCTTTCCCAAATCATCATCCGGACCCAACAGTCAAAGAATATATTGCAGATATGATAACCGAAGTAAAAAAAGGTGGCTATGATTTTGGTGTCGCTTTTGATGGTGATGCTGACAGAATTGGTGTAGTTGATAGTGATGGGAATATAATTTGGGCTGATTATATAATGATTTTATTCCTCGATGAAATTCTGAAGGATAAAAAAGAACATGTAGTGTTTGATGTGAAATGTTCACAGGCACTGGAAGAAGTAATTATTGAAAAAGGTGGAATTCCAGTAATGTGGAATACTGGTCATTCATTAATCAAAGAAAAAATGAAAGAACTTCAGGTTCCTTTTGCAGGTGAAATGAGTGGACATATTTGTTTTGCTGATGACTATTTTGGATATGATGATGCAGTTTATGATGCGGCAAGATTTGCTCAAATGCTTTCCAGAAGTTCAAAAACATTATCAGAAATGATGGCTGAATTACCAAAATATCATTCAACCCCTGAAATGCGTCTTGATTGTCCCAATGACAAAATAAAATTTGAGATTGCAGAAAAATCAACAAAATACTTCAAAAAAAATTATGACTGTATTACGGTTGATGGTGTTAGAATCAAATTTGGTGATGGCTGGGGACTTGTAAGAGCATCAAATACACAGCCGGTAATAGTGACAAGGTTTGAAGCCAAAACGCCAGAACGCCTTGAAGAAATAAAAAATTTGGTGCTAAACAAACTAAAAGAATTCGGTGATATTTCTTTATAATTAATAGATTGCTTGCAAAACAGATATGACAATTGAACAAAAAATAAAACATTATAAAAAAATCATTGATCAGGAACTGGTAAACTTACCAGTTCCTGATTATCCATCAGGGCTGTATGAACCAATTAAATATAGTCTTGCAACAACTGGAAAACGGATTAGACCAATTCTACTTTTAATAGTAGGTGAAGGTTTTGGTGCAACACAGGCAGATATTCTACCAGCAGCTCTTGCATTGGAAGTACTGCATACTTATACTCTTGTTCATGATGATATTATGGATAATGATGATACACGACGCGGAATTGCTACAGTTCATAAAAAATGGAATGTAAACACAGCAATTCTTTCCGGTGATGGACTTAACACTCTGGCTTTCCGCTTATTAATGGATACAAAATCCAAGAATATTCGGGAAATCGGAATTGAATTTACAAATGGCATGTTGGAAATATGTGAAGGACAGGCTCTTGATTTAAGTTTTGAAACTACAATAAATGTAAGTACAGAACAATACATGGAAATGATATCAAAAAAAACAGGTAGATTAATTGGAATGGCGTGTAAAATAGGTGCCTTAACAGCAGGTTGTTCCAATAAAATTATAGAAAATCTATTTATTTTTGGAATAAAGATTGGTCAGGCGTTTCAAATTCAAGATGATTTGCTTGAAATAACATCAAGCGAAGAAAAAATGGGAAAAAGTCTTAGTAGTGATTTTGCTTCGGGTAAGAAAACCTACCCGTTATTATATACTTTATCCAATATGTCTGAAGATAAAAAAATAAAATTTTTATCTTTTTTGAAAAAAAATATGTATAATAGAAAAGAAGTACAAAAAAAATTCCGAGAGTCCGGAAGTATTGATAAGACTAAAGACCTTATAAAAAAGTTACTTAATGAAGCTCACGAGCATTTAGATGTTTGTCCGGGAGCAATAAAAAAAGAATTATTGGGAATTATGAAATTTATACAAAAAAGACAATTTTAATATGATCAAAGAAGAAATTACAATTAAGAATAAGCACGGTATTCATACCAGACCGGCAACTGTCATCGTAGAAACTGCATCAAATTTTGAATCAGAGATATTCCTTACATATAATGGTGAAAAATCAAACGCAAAGAGTATAATGGGAATATTAATTCTTGCTGTAGAACCAGGTGCAACAGTAGAATTGGAAACAAGTGGCTCTGACGAAAAAGAAGCAATGAAACAAATGTTGCATATAATAAAAAACAATTTTTTTATGGAATAGAATGAAAATATTCAAAGGCAAAAAGATTTCCGGTGGTATAACAATCGGACCAATTTTTCATTTGAAAAAGAATGATTTTTTTATTCCTCAACATTCAATTAAAGAAGAAAATATAGAAAAAGAATTTCTTTTATTGGATAAAGCGGTTGAAAAATGTCTTGTAGAATTAGATAATATAAAAGCACTTGCTTTAGAGCATCTTGATGAAGATAATGCCAAAATTATTGAAGGTCAGAAAATGGTTATTTCTGATCAATTTGTTTTAACCGAAATCAAGGATTATACTAAGACTCATAAAAAAAATATAGTCTTTAGTTACTTTCATGTTCTTTCAAAATATGAAGATATTCTTCAAAAGAGTTTTTCGCAATATCATCAGGAGAGAAAAGGAGATTTAGAAGATGTAAAAAGAAGAATTATCCATCATTTAATTTCTGATGAAGTGTATTATAATTCTACATTAACTAAACCTTCAATATTTATTAGCAGAAGAATTTCACCATCAGATTTACTTCAATTAGATCATAAAAATGTTCTTGGAATTATTTCCGAAATTGGTGGAGAAAATTCTCATGTTGCAATTTTAGCAAAAGCATTTAGAATTCCTTATTTATCCGGCGTAAAAAAAATTAATGAAATTATTAAATTTGAAAAAATAATTTTAGATGCTGATGAGAATACAATTCTTGCAGGAATATCAGAAAAAAATTTAAACTATTACAAAAAAAGAGAAAAATTATTTCTGGAAAATAAAAGAAAAAAAATTACAGAAATTACAAAAGAAACCAAAGATAAAGTCCCTTTTAATATTTTTCTCAATATTGGTTTTTTAGATGAATTAAAAATGTATAATCACTGTCTTACTGAGGTTGGACTTTTTAGAACTGAATTTTTGAGTATTGAAAAAAATTCCATTCCAAAGGAAAATGATCAGTTTAATATATACAAAAAAGTAGTTCAGGAAGCCAATGGTCACAAAGTAATTTTTAGAACTTTTGATTTTGGACGGGATAAATTTGTTGAGATGTTAGACCTAAATATATTTCATGGAGATGAAAGTTTTGATGATTGGGGAGGTATTCAATTTTGTCTTGAAAACCCCGAAATATTACGATCTCAGTTCCGGGCATTACTTCGAGCCAGTAAATATGGACCAATTAGCATTATGATCCCCATGATTTCAACAATTAATGAAATAATGAAAACTAAACAAATATTTGCAGAAGCCTGTAATGAATTAGATGAAATCAACATAGAATATGATAAACATGTTGAACTTGGTATTATGGTTGAAACAAAAAAAATTCTGGATATACTTGATGAAGCTGCAGAAGAAGTTGCTTTTTTTAGTATTGGCACAAATGACCTGGCTTATTTTCTCTTTGGATCTAAACGAGAAGATGGTCAAATAAAAAACCACTATCACCCCCAAATGTTTTCATCTATTAAAAAAATTGTAGAATGTGGAAAAAAACATAATATTCCAGTTACAGTCTGTGGGGAAATGGGATCTGATAGATATTCTATTCTGGGTTTAATAGCTGTTGGTATCAGACGAATAAGTGTAAATCCGGGATCATTAAATACAATAAATTCAGAAATAAAAAAAATAAGCATCAACAAAATTGAAAAAATTCAAGATAAAATAATAAATGGTAAAAGTGCTTTTATGGTATTTTCTTTTTTGAAGGATTTTTACTATAATGAATTAAGCGATAGTTATTAGTTAATAATATGATAAACAAAAACCTAATAAAAGTAAATATTGAAAAAATTATGTTCTATCCTCCAAGTAAAGGATATGCCGTAATTCTTAAAGAAAGTAATGGCCATCGTCAACTTCCTATTATTATTGGCGTTTATGAAGCACAGGCAATAGCACTTGGAATAGAAAAATTAAAAATGCCACGTCCAATGACTCACGATCTTTTTGTTAATTTTATTGAAAAAAATTCCTATACAATTCAAGAAGTAATGATTACAAATTTACTTGATGGTACTTATTACGCTAATATTGTTTTCAAGAAGAGTAATGGCGAATTATTAAAATTAGATTCAAGACCAAGTGATGCAATTGCCATTGGGCTTCGTATGAATTGTAATATATATGTTGCTGAAAATGTTTTAATAGACTCCAACCAAATAATTAACAAAACTTCAAAACCAAAACAAACAACCCAACCCGAAAATCTAAATAAGATTTTTCAATTACAAGTTAAAATGCAAGACGCAATTGATCGTGAAAATTATGAACTTGCTGCAAAACTCCGAGATGAGATAAATATTCTGGAATCAAATAATAGTAATTAATCCTTATTATTCAATCAACCTGTCATATTCCTATTTTCAAATTAAAATTCTATTTGGGTGTAATATATTATTACGTTAATTTTACAGACATTATATGATAAAAATGATAAACAAAAGACATTAGAAAAATGATAAATAAATATAAAAACTATCTGCTATTTCTCATATTATGCCTTATTTGGGGAACTACCTGGGCAGCAATAAAAATTGGTTTAGAAGGTACTCCACCTACAGTAGGGCTTGCACTAAGATTTTTTGTTGCAGCTTTTACACTTTTTATTGTTATTAAATTAACAGGTAGAAAAATAAAATTATCCAAACAATTAATAAAATTATACCTAATTGTTGGTGTGTTTAATATGGCTTTGAGCTATTTTTGTACATATTGGGGCACTCAGTTTATTCCGAGCAGTTTGTCATCTATCCTTTGGTCAACATTACCAATTTTAACCGGATTAATGGCTCATTTTATGATAAAAGGCGAACAATTAAACAGGCGTCGTATTATTTCCATAATTATTTCAACCATTGGTGTAATACTGATATTATCTGATCAAAAATTAATCTTTGATGGTAGGGTGCTTCTAGGAAGTCTTGTTGTTGTGCTTGCTGTTTTCTTTGGATCTTTCCCAAGTATTTATGTGAAAAAATATAATGATTCCTATGATCCGATAGTACTTACAGCAATTGCCATGGGATTTGCCGCTATTTTTCACACTATAACCTCACTGATTTTTGGGCAGTGGAGTCTTATGAAATGGGATTCTCGGAATGTTGTCACAGTATTATACCTGGGCATTTTTGGTTCAGCTATTACATTTTCAATTTATTTTTATTTATTGCAAAAGGTATCAGTCGTTAAGCTTTCTTTTATTACATTTGTCACACCAATTTCTGCTTTACTAATAGGTTGGGGTTTATTAAATGAAGTTATCACTCTAAAGGAATTAATTGGAGTATCAATTATTTTTTTAGGAATTATCCTGTATGATTTTAATAAATATTTTAAGTTCTTAATATCCTATCGGAAAAAATAAATTTGACTTTCTATGCATACAATCTTATATTTTTATGCATAACAAATAATGTTGAAAATATGAGAACATGAAACTATTTAT